>JAJYKC010000496.1 GCA_021788955.1 Acidobacteriota bacterium | reverse complement strand
GCGTCTGGTTAGCGATATGAAAATCCTGTCCTGGCGCCAAACCGATCAGCCGCCCCAACCCGAGCTTGTCCTTTGCATACTGGTTCTGCTGCGCAAGCAGCCGCTGCTGGTCCTGCTTCAATTCCACCTGCGAACGCAGCACGTCGATCGACGGCGACACGCCCGCCTTCTTCTGATCCACGGCACGTCCGTACAACGCCTGCGCCGTATTCACCTGGGCCTCCAACGCGTCCGTCCGCGACGCGTCCGCGATGATCAGCAGATACCCGTTAGCCACCGCCTGCGCCACCAAATCCTTGGCGTCGTCCACCGACAACTGTGCCGCACTCTCCCGCTCCCGCGCCGCCTTCAGCGTCTTCAGCTTGTTGTAGTCGAACGCCGTCACCGACACGTTCGCCTGCGCCATCGTGTAGTGGAACGGCCCGACGATCGACGGAATCCCGTTAAATCCCAGCGCCGGAATCGAAGGGAAGTTGAAATTGAAACCAAACGTTTTCAGGTTGATTTGTTCTTCCACCGCCTGCATCGACGCCGTCACCTGCGGCAGCAACGCCGACAACGCCTGAATCCGCTGCGCCCGCACCGTGTCGCTCGCCGTCCCGCTCTCCAGCAACCCGAGATTCGCCCGCAACCCCCGCGCAATCGCACCGTCCAGCGTCAACTCAATCGGCGCTCCCGCCGGGCCCGCCGGCACGCTCCCTTGAAACGTGGCCGCCTGTTGCGCCCTCGCCTCCGCGCTCCCAAGGCCAAAAAACAGAGCTAGCGGCAACACACTCGTTCGTTTGATTCGCATGATGATTTTCGCGCCCGCCGGGCCCAACTCCATCCCCGCCGGCCGCGCCGTCTCAATCCATTGTCCCTAAGATAGATGCACTTCGATACCGCCGGGCAGCAACAATCATCTGATCAGCCATATCGATTCGATATAAGCTCATACGCAAAACGTATTACAGCTCACTCCGCCCCAGTCAGCAAAGCCCGCCCCAGAATCCCCACCTTCTCCCACGCCGGAACCCGTACCCGCTCCTTCAGCACCCGCTCCCCCGCCCCGTCAATCCGATCCAGTAGCCGCCGGTAAATCTCGATCAACGCCCACAACGACGGCCTGCTCCTTCGATGAATCAGCTTCAGCAAAGGGCGCGACGTCGTGTAAAATTCGCGCGCACGCTCCACTTCGAACCGCAGCAGCCGCCGGAAATTCTCCCCCGCCTCCATCCGCTCCACGCCGAACCGCCGCAGATCCTCCCGCGGCAGATACACCCGCCCGTGTTCCTCGTCCTCACGCAGGTCCCGCAGAATGTTTGTAAGCTGGAACGCAATCCCGCACTTCTCGGCCAGCGGCAACGCCTCGGGCGACTCGAACCCGAAAATATGAATCGTCGTCAGCCCCACCACGCTCGCCACACGGTAGCAGTATTGATACAGATCCTCGAACGTCTCGATCGTCCGCGGCTCCAGGTCGCTCCGCACCCCGGCGATCATGTCCGTGAAATACGCGTGCGGAATCCGGAACCGCGCCACCGTATCGCAAAAGGCCGGCCACAGCGGGTTATCCGGCATCCGCCCATCGAGCGCCGCATCCAGTTCCTCGTGCCACCGGTCAATCGCCGCCGTACTCGCCCCGGCTTCGTCGCTTAAGTCGTCGCAGAAACGCATGAACGCATACACCGCGCACATCGCCATTTTCTGCTCGCGCGGCAGCAGCACAAAGGAATAGTAAAAATTCCGCGCGCGCCGCCGGGCCACATCGCGGCAGTAGCGGTAGGACTCCTCGACTCCGACACTCATGCGGCGCGCGAAAACGCCACGCGGACCAGGCTCCGCACCAGCAACGCGGCCCGCTCCGTCTTCCCGATCGCCGGCCGACGCTCCAGCACGTTGTAATCCTGCCGCTCGATTTTCTCGAGGACCCTCATCCCCCCGCGGCTGAACAAATCCAAATCGAGCGCCAGCCTCTTGTCCACCGTCCCCACCAGCGGCAGCCCTCGCTCAAACAATTCCCGCGCTACGCCAACCGCCTCGCGCATCGCCTCGCGAAAGCCCGGCGTGAACCGCCGCGCCATCACGTCCTCTTCCTTGCACCCGTGCTTCCGCAGCACTTCCAGCGGCAGGTAGATCCGGTCTTTCTCTAAATCCACCGCAACATCCTGCCAGAAATTCGCCAACTGCAGCGCCGTGCACGTCGCATCCGACATCCGGTCCCGCTCCGGATCGCGGTACCCACACAGCCGCAGCACCAGCCGCCCCACCGGGTTCGCCGAATTACGGCAGTAGCAGAACACCTTCTCCCACGTCTCGTACCGGCTCACCACCTGGTCCTGTTCGAACGCGCGGATCAGCGCGCGGAACAGCGCCGGTTCGAGCTCATACTGCTTCGCTGTCCCTTCAAGCGCCGCGAACACCGGATGCTGTGTCCGCCCTTCATACATCGTCTCGAGTTCCCCGCGCCACCACGCGAGCAGACGCAGGCTCTCCGCCCTATCGCCGATCTCGTCGCCCAAATCGTCCGCCCACCGGCAGAACGCGTACACGTTGTAAAAGTCCTGGTGCAGATGCCGCGGCAGCAGCACGCTCACAACATGGAAATTTTCGTAGTGATTGGTCGCCAGCCACCGCGTGTAGGCCAAGGCGTCCGCCTGACCCCACTTCCGCTCCATTAGCGCCGGATGGCGCACATACTCGGCCGGCATCAGGTAGCCGGTCTCAACCGCCTCGCTCGTCACGGGATGATCGCGGTCTTCATGTGACCATTGTGGCTGGTCAAGTGATGCATCACCTCGAGCAGATTCTCGAGAGGTTCCACCCGGTTCACGAAATCCCGTGCCGTAGCGCCGCCTTCGGTCACGATCTCCAGCGCCCGCCGCACATGCGCCGGCGTGTGATGGAAGCTCGCCATGCACGTCAGGTTCGAGTAATGCATCAGCGACGTGTCGATCTCCACCGTCGTCCCGTTCGGACAGCCGCCGAAGAAATTCACCACGCCCCCGCGCCGCGCCAGACGCACTGCCGTCTCCCAGGCCTCCGGCCGG
>JAJYKC010000495.1 GCA_021788955.1 Acidobacteriota bacterium | reverse complement strand
TACTTACACGAGTCCGATCCTGCTACTGGGCACAACCAACGCCGGCGTGGATGTCCAACAGATGTTTCTCTCGCCCGCGGTATCTTACAAACTCAACGACAGGAATGCGATTGGCGTGGCGCTGAATTTGGTTGGCCAGCAGTTTCATGCTCTTGGGTTGCAGAACTTCGCGTCGCCGTCGTATTCCATTGCGCCGGGCAACGTGACGAACCGCGGCTACTCCACGTCGTTTGGCGCCGGTTTCCGGATCGGATGGCTGGGGGACATCGGGCACGGAATCAACTTAGCCGCTACGTACCAGAGCCGAACTTACATGAGTAAGTTTGACCGTTACACGGGCCTGTTTGCCGAAGGCGGGGACTTCGACATTCCGGCGAATTTCACCGTTGGCGCCGCGGTGAAGGTTCATCCCCGGGTAACGGTAGCGGTGGATGTGGAGAGAATTCTGTATGGGCAGGTGAAGTCGATTGCGAACTCCGACGCTAACCAGGCGCTGCTTGGCTCGCCGAACGGCCCGGGCTTTGGCTGGCACGATATTACTGTGGAAAAGGCCGGTTTCGACGTGAAGGTAAGCAAGGCTCTCACGCTTCGGGCCGGATATAACCACTCTGCGATTCCCTTTGACGGGACGCAGACGTTTTTCAACCTGCTGGCGCCCGCTGTCGTGCAGCATCACGTTACTTTCGGTGCGACGTGGCGGCTTCACGAGCGGTACGAGTTGGCCATGGCGTATATTCACGCCTTCGACGCGACGGTGAATGGACGGACTTCGATTCCAGCGTATGCGGGTGGCGGTAACGCGAATCTGCACATGTACCAGAATTCGGTCGGGGTTGCGTTTGCCTGGGCGCGGCCGAAATAAGCGGGCTACAGGCCGTCAGGCGGCGAGGGGGAGCGTTGCGGGCTCAGTTGAGTTCGTTGGGGTGTTTCGCGGAAGGAGCGCGAGGATGAGGGCGCCGGTGAACATGGCGGCGGCGAGGATGCGGGTGGGGATGAGATAGGAGTGCCATTCGTCGTAGCCCCAACCCATGAGGAGCGGGCCGAGGGCGCCGGCGATGGCGTAGGAGGTGAAGGCGTAGCCGTAGATTTCCGTGAAGGAGCGAAGGCCGAAGTAGCGGGAGATGAGATAAGGCAGGACGTCGGCTTCGGCGCCCAGGCCGAGGCCGGTGAGGGAAGCGCCGAGAAAGGCGGTGTCGCGGGTGTGGGCTGAACTTAGCATGGCGACACCGGCGGCGGCAATGGTGAAGAAACCGGTTGTGAGAGGCGGCGCGGGAAGGCGATCGAGGAGAGCTCCGGTGAGGAGACGTCCAGCGAGGGTGAAGATGCCGAGGAGGCTGGCGGCGAGGGCGGCTGTATCGGCGGTGATGGAGCGATCCGTGAGCAACGGGATGAGATGGGCGACGCAGCCGTTGACGCTTGCTGAGAAGAGGAAGAAGCCGGCGAGGAGGAGCCAGAAGGTGGAGGACCGGGCGGCGGAGAGGCCGGTGACGCCGGGGTGGTGCGGGTGCGAGGGGGATGTGCCGCTTCCCTGCCTCCGCGTGGGCGCGTCGTGGACGAAGAGGGCGGCTGGTAAGAGGCCGAGGACGACGACCGAAGCGGCGAGCAACAGGTAGGCTGAGCGCCAGCCGTATTGGGCTATGAGGCCGGTGGCGAGCGGCGGCATGAGGATGGCGCCGGCGGCGGCTCCGGCCATTACGGTGGCGAGCGCGGCGCCGCGGCGGCGGTCAAACCAGGAAGAGACGATACGGGCGTAACAGAGGTGCGCGGTGCCGTTGCCGACGAGGCCGAGCGCGATATAGAGGGCGTAGTAGGCGGCGAGAGAGTGGACGAAGGCCAGGGCGGCGAGGGCGGCGGCGTAGACGGAGACGCAGGGGAGCAGGACGCGGCGGGGGCCGACGCGGTCCGTGATGCGGCCGAGGAAGGGCGAAGCGGCGGCGACGGTCAAGGCCGCCAGCGTGAAGCCGAGGGAGGCCTGGGTGCGGGTCCAGCCGAACTCGGCGCTTACAGGTTTCAAGAATACGCCGAAGGAGAAAATGACGAGGGAGCCGAAGCCGACGAAGATGCCGAGGACGGATGCGCCCAGCACGAGGGCGGGCCGCGCGGGAGCGCCGAAGGTCATTCGTTGGGCGGCGTGCGGACGTAGCCGGTAGTGGCGGAGCGCTTGCCGCCGGCCCGATGGGCTTCTTCGCTCAAGGCGTGGACTCCGGATGCGTCGATCCATCGGTTATAGAAGTTAAACAGCGCGCAGACAGTGATGGCGTAGTAAATCGCCTCGTCGGTGAAACCGGCGGCGTGTAAGATGCGAATATCTTCGGGGCCGATGTGAACGGAGTCGGAATTTACTTTGTCGACAAAGCGGAGCAAGACCTTTTCGGGCTCCGGGATGGGCGCCGATTCGAGATCGGCGAGCACGGAGGCGACGAGCGCTTCGCTGCCCAGGATTTCCGCCGCGACCGCGGCGTGGGATTTGAGTCAAAACGGGCAATGATTCCTCGCCGAAGTAAATGCGGCGATAAGTTCGCGCTGGCCGGGAGTAAGTGGGGCCGGATCGCGCATGATGCCCTGGGTGAAGCGCTCGAGGTGCTTCGTGATGGCGGGTTTGTAGGCGAACATGTGCCAGATCTGCGGGTATTCGGCGCCGTTGCCGCGCATTGCGCGGATGAGGTCGTTGAACGGGCTGTTGGTTTGGGCCGACACGACATCGGCGAGAAACATAGGTTCCATGGTCGACAGTGGTTTCTCTATCCTGCCGGGAATTTGGTGGGGAAACCATAGTGTTTTGGCAGTAGTGGGCTCCGCGACTAATCAGTAATCACTATTGTTCGGTGAGGATTTCGCCCCTAGACTAGCCAAATCACGGGAGGAGAAACCGTTTACAACATGAGCAGGCTCGTCTGTCTGGTTTTCTGTCTGGTTGCGGTGCTGAGGGCGCAGGAGCCCACGGGGACGGTGGAGGGGAGAGTTTCGGATTCGTCCGGGGCCACTGTCGTTGGGGCGAAGGTGAGCGTTCGGGATGCACAGACCGGGTTAAC
>JAJYKC010000494.1 GCA_021788955.1 Acidobacteriota bacterium | reverse complement strand
TAGCACGGGGGCGGCGGCGGCTTTGGGGGCGGCGGCGAACCGGCCCGAGATTGTGCAGGCGGTAGTTAGCCGGGGCGGGCGGCCGGACCTGGCGGGGGCGGCGTTGGGGAAGGTGAGGACGCCGTGTCTGTTCCTGGTGGGTGGCGAGGACTCGGTGGTTATCGGGCTGAACCGCGACGCGATGATGGAGCTACCGCCGAAGACGGAGCGGCGGCTGGAGATCATCCCCGGCGCGACGCACCTTTTCGAGGAGCCCGGGACGCTGGACCGGGTGGCGGAACTGGCGCGGAACTGGTTTCAAGCTCATCTGCGGCCCATGGTGCGCGGGTAAGGCGGAGAGGGAGGTCTTATGATTCTCGAACCACAAGTGACGTTCCGGAATGTGGAAGGATCGGCCGAGATTGAAGCGGAGGTGCGGAAGGAAGCGGCGCGTCTTGACAAGTTCTTTCCGCGGATCATGAGCTGCCGGGTGGCGGTGGAGGGGCCGGTGAAGCCGCACTACGGCGGGCTGTACCGAGTGCGGATTGATGTGGGCGTGCCGGGGGAGGAGTTGGTGGTCGAGAGGATTCCGAATCTGCAGACTACGCTCGAGCGGGTGGACGTGGAGAAGAAGACCAAACGGCTTGAGCCGCGCCGGGAACTGCGCGACGTGAGCCGGGCGATCCACGACGCATTCCACGAGATGCGGCGGCGGCTGCAGGACTACGTGCGGCAGATCCAGGGGGAGACGAAGGCGCACGAGGCGCCGAACGAAGGGACTGTGGCGCGGGTGTTTCCGGAGGAAGGCTACGGGTTCCTGGAAGCCGAGGGGAGGGAGATTTACTTCCACCGCAACAGCGTTCTTTCGGGGCATTTCGACCGGCTCCGGCCGGGGAGCCCGGTGCGTTTCGCGGAGGAGATGGGGGACAAGGGACCCCAGGCGAGCACGGTGAAGCTGGTGCGGGCGGCGCGGCAGGGGCGGAAAGCGGCAAAGACGGTGTTGATGCGGCGCAGGCGCGTTACGCGGGAGGTTCTATGAACATGCTTGTCGCGAGCGACGGCTCGACGTACGCGCTGATGGCGATCCGGACGGCGTCGCGGTTGTTGCGGGGGGAAGAGCGGAACGTGGAAGTGCTTTGTGTGACGCCGCCGTACCGGCGGCGGGACGAGAGTCTGCGGCGGAAGCGGTATGAGCAGCGGCTGGTGAGTGAGACGGCGCGGATTCTCGAGGATGCGCGGGCGGCGGTTGCGGCGGAGGCGGCGACGGTAAAGCTGGTGACCGAGATGG
The DNA here is from genome assembly GCA_021788955.1 of Acidobacteriota bacterium. The sequence goes on along the minus strand of JAJYKC010000494.1, from coordinate 1,766 downwards.
GGTCGCCGGCGGCGGTGATCGCGGCGCGCAGCGAGAATTACGACGTGACAGTGGTGGGGGCGCGTGGCGTTGGGTACCGGATGGAAGGGGGGCTTGGTCCGGTGGCGAGCCGGGTGGCCGAGCATGCGCTGGGGCCGGTGCTGATCGGGCGGGCGCTGCAGAACGAAGAAGGCGTGCGGATTCTGGCGGCGGTGGATGGGTCGGCGGCGTCACGGCGGGCGGTGGAGACGCTGAGCGCGCTGTGCGATTTGGGCGCCGCGGAGGTGTGCCTGATGTACGTGGCCGAGACGCCGTGGCTGAACCTGGCCGATGAAGGGGATTACGCGACGGCGTCGGAGGAGGAGGCGGAGAATAGCGAGGCGGGGCAATGGGAGAAGGAGTTCGTGCGGGAAGGGGAAGGGGTGATTGAGGAGGCCCGGGACCTGCTGCGGGCGACGGGGGTGACGGTGAACCGGCGGATCGAGGAAGGGAACCCGGCGAACGAGATTCTGACGGAGGCGGACCGGGGATTATACGACCTGGTGGTGCTCGGGGCGACAGGGAGCAGAGATGTGAAGCACCGGATGCTGGGCAGCGTGTCCTTGCGGGTGGCGTGGGAGGCTCCCTGTTCGGTGCTGATCGTGCGGGAACCGGGAGAGACGGGCTGAGGCGTGAAGGAGGGGCTTATGCGCGATACAGGATTCATCGAGCGGGAAGAGGGAGGGCGACAGGCGGTGTGCCCGCGGTGCGGGGCGGAAGTGAAGTGGGAATTTGCCGATGACGCCGGGACGCGGGTTGAAGTGAATTGCGCCGACTGCGGGCGGTACGAGATGGACGCGAGCGAGTTCGACGCGGCGGAAGCGGAGATTGCCGGCGGAGAGGAACGGCGCGAGTGAAGGGGGCGTTCGTTAGAGGGGAAGGCGGAGGCGGTGGGCGAGGTCGCGGAGGTGGCGGCGGCCGCGGCGGGCGGCGTCGAGGGTTGTTTTGTGGTCGGCCAGGCCGGCGATCTCGATCATGATGGCGCCGGAGAAGTGAAGCTCCCAGAGTTGGTCGAGGAGGGCGGCCCAGTTAATTTTGCCTTCGCCGGGCGGGAGATGGTCGTCGCGTTGGCCGTTGTTGTCGCTGGCGTGGACCATCCAGAGATGGCCGGAGAGTTTGTGGACGACGGCGCGGAGGTCTTCGCCGAGGTAGGCGTGGCCGGTATCGAGGCAGACGCCGGCTTCGGTGGTGTTGAGGGCGCCGAGGATCCAAAGGAGGTCGCGGGTGCGGCCGGCGAATAAGTGGGGGAGCATGTTTTCCAGGACGAGGCCGATGCCGAGACGGCGGCAGTGGGTGTAGGTGGTGTTGAGGAGGTGAACTGCGTTTTCCAGGCGCCAGAAGCGCTCATGCTCGGCGAGGGAGGAGGATTCGGGGCCTGGATGGACGACGAAGTAGCGGACGCGGAGGAGAGCGGCTGCTTCGGCGGCCTGCATCAATTCTTTGAGGGCGAAGTCGCGGGCGCTGGGTTCGGGGGAAGTGATGTCGATGCGGTCGGAGAATGGGCCGTGGAAGGAGTAGGCTTCGAGGCCGAGGTCGTCGATGAGGCGAGAGGCGCGGCGGACGAGGGCGGTGTCGTGATAGTCGAGGTGCTGGGGCCAGGAACAAATTTCGATCCGGTGGAATCCGGAGTTACGGATCTCTTCGAGACAGTCGAAGATACTGGTTTGCCAGAAGCAGCCGGTGGATAGACCGACGGGCCAGTCGCTCAAGTTAGTCTCCTTTCTACGAGTAAGTCGCGGTAAGTGGCG
>JAJYKC010000493.1 GCA_021788955.1 Acidobacteriota bacterium | reverse complement strand
CACTTATGTCTCCCCCAACCAAATCAACTTCCAGATCCCCTGGGAGACCGCTCGCGCCCCGGACACCGTCAATGTCGCCGTCACCCGCTCCGGCACATCCAGCGACCCCGTCGCCATCACGGTCAATCCCACCGCGCCCTCCGTCTTTCTCAACCCCTCCACCGGCGTCGCCATCCTCTCAAGCTGCGCCACCCCCGCCGCCGGCGCCACCTGCACCCTCTGGGGCAACGGACTCGGCCCGAAAAACGCCCCCTCCCACTACGGCGTCCCCGGCGCTCCCACCGCGCTCGAAAGCATGGAAACCGCCAACCCCTGCACCCTCACCATTAACAACCAATCCGCCACCGTCGCCTACTGCGGCGCCGCCCCCGGCCTGGTCATTGACCAGCTCAACTTCGTCTATCCCTCCAACATCCCCACCGGCGCCCCCGTCGCAGCCACCCTCACCGTCGCCGGCCACTCCGGAACCTTCCTCATCCCCCCTCCCGCCAACTAACTCCCCACTTACTCCAGCCGCGGCGCCGCCATGGGGTCGATCCGCGTCGCCCATCGCGTCACTTCCGATTAGGATTGAGAAAATCAATACGGGCTTCCATCGCCGAAACTTCGATGAGTCGCGCCAGCCGGCGCGCCCGTGTTTCCTCTCTCTTCGCACTCATCACCCAGAAGTTCACGATTCTTCTATAGCCAAAAGGCTGAGCATCGAAAAACGAAGACGCCTTCTGGTTTGCGCGCAGCATCGCATTCAGCGCCGGATCGAGTCTCACATGCTCGCGCTCGTACGAGTACTGCCGCGCTTTCCGCTCGTCGCGCTCCTCAATTGCGCGGAGCCCCGCCGGCTTCATCCGGCCAAGGGTAATGAGCCCTTGAACACGTTGAATGTTCACAACGCTCCAGATGCTGCCCAACTTCCGCGGCGTGAAGCGGATCGTGTACGCCTCCGCGTCGATCCGCTTGCGAACCCCGTCAATCCACCCAAAGCAGAGCTCTTCGTCCAGCGCCTCCTGATAGCGGATCCCGCCTCCGGACTCTTTCCTGTAAAACCCAACCAGTAGCTCGCCCTCGATGGCGTGGTGCTTGTCAAGCCATCCACGAAACTCCGCGGCCGATTTGAAGAAGGTGGGTTTCACCCCCGCGCAAGCCTCCGCCTCGCCTGTTCTACTTACAACGCCGCTCCCAGTAACTCCGGCCCAAAATCCCTTACAAAATGAATAAATGCCCCGCCCAACGGCTGACTAAACCGCGAGCGCGCGGGGCAGGCCATGCGCGTCGTCACTCTAAGGGATGCGTGACCAGCCAGTTCTTCCAGAATGAGATGTAGGCCTGCGGCTGCCTGAGGAACTCACGCAGCGTCGGGAAGTTCTGCATTGTGTCCGGACTCGCGGACATGGCGCTGGAAGGTACCGCCAGAAACGACATGTTGCGGATGTTGGCCGGAGTCGCGACCGGAAGCCCGTTCGCGAACGACGCGATTCCCGCGACCGCCTCGTACTGAAGGCGCTGTGCCGGGCTGTCAAGCAGCGGAACCAGTTCTCGCACCGCGTCGCCGCTGTGGACCGAGCGCAGCGCGTGAGCCGCACAGAGCGGGACCCTCCCTCCATAAGTTGAGCGGGCCAGCGCCCCTAGGCTGCTAATTCCACCGGCGTCCCCGCCAGAGTAACGGCAGATGGCCGCGGCTAGGTAGCCTACCGACATGGAATCGAAGGTTGTTGGATCGCTGCTGGCCAGCGCCGCCAGCGCCGCCGGGCTACCCGTCCGAACCTGGCCGGCGAGACCGGTAGCCCGCACGGCGGGGGCAACCGAGGACGACAGTTGGTTCCAGACGGGCGAGAGGGCGGAAGATCCAAGGTCGTCTGCGGCCCCGCTCGAAAGGAGCCACGCCAACGCGGAAGCGTTCGATGGATCTTGCGCGGCGGCGCCCAACTCCCAAGCTAATTTCGCAGCAGGCGGAGCGCTCGCCGCGTAGGCGAAGCCTGCGGGAGGACCTGCGGACGCCGCTGGAATGTACGTACCGCCGGCCGGAACCGCCCCAGTCGCGACGGGAAGCACCACCCAGCCGGCGGACGACAGCCCCAGGAACCAGATGCCGGTCTGGCCACCGGGCGGGCCCGCGGCGGGCAACTGAGAGGCTGCCGGCGTCCACGCAGCGGCAATCGACATGCCAGGAGCGACGTCGCCCTTCAAGGTCCGAACGACCGACAGGGCAATCGATACGCTCACTCCAGCGGAAACCGAGCCAGTCACATTCGCAACCACCACCGCGTCCGCGCCGGACAAAAGCCTTCCGAGCGGGATGTTCGCCGCAGGCGCCCCATTGGCGGCGCCGGCCAGCGTTGCCGCAGCGGAGAGGCAGCTTATTAAAAGTAAATCGGCCCGGCGTCTGCTCACGTCACTCCTCCAGATTCCATGCCGCCATCACTGAACCGGGCTGACGATACCGTTGTGGCTCCCATGGTCTACGTACCGCTGGAATGTATCGTACTGCACCTCGACGCCCTGGCCCACGGTCGCCGAGCCGACGCGCCACGTCTGAACACTGTGATCGACGGTGATCGAGGAGAGCGGTTTCTGCGGCCCCGAGTAGGCTGGCGCCCAACCGCTCCACCCATAGACGTAGATTTGGTCGTAACAATACCCTTGCTGGTTATAGCCCGCCAGCCCGTAGGCGGACGGCTTTTGCCAATTGTTGCTCTGATCCGGACAGAAGTAGCTTACGGCGCCCCCCGGGCAGTTCGCTGGCGTGCTGAACTCTTCGTTCAGGGCGACGGAAGGCATAAGGTTACCAAACTCGTCAAGCGTGTTGTAATAGAGCGCGGTGAACCAACCGTCCTCGTAAGGAATGTCGTAGAGCGGTCCGGCCGAGTCGAGCGAGCCCGGACTATTCACGGTGAACGCGAACGGCGAGGTCATCGGTATCAACGTGGCCATCCTGCAGCAGACGCAGGGCCTCTCGTTCGCCATCCCAATCAACACGGTCAACTGGGTCGCCGCGATGCTGATGCGCGATGGCGAGGTGCGCCGCGCCATGATCGGCATCGCAGGGC
>JAJYKC010000492.1 GCA_021788955.1 Acidobacteriota bacterium | reverse complement strand
AGCCGGTAGATAAGGCGCGCTGGTGGCAGTACCGGATTCCGGGCATGGGCAGCATTAAGTGGAACGAGTTCTTCAGCGTGCTGCAGGCCGCCGGATATCAGGGCGCGATGAGCATCGAGCACGAAGACGAGCTATACGGCGCCGGAACCAACCATGGTCCCGACTTCAGTGACGAATTCAAGGTTGGCTTCCGGATGGCGAAGCGGTATCTGAACCAATACGTGCCCGTCTAAGCCAGAGGCCGGCCTTCAGGATCCTTCCCGGAGTTCGAAGCGCCGGAAAATCAAGCCTAAGTCCCGTTTGTCGCCGGGGGCATGATACACGCGATCCAGCGATAATCCCAGTTCCATTGAGCCTCCGCCGGCCAGTTGCAATGGCAGGGGGAAGTTCAGGACGATGGCTTGCCCCGGCGCGTTCACCTTAGCTACGCCGAGCTGGATGCCGTTGGCGGACACCGTGAGGTGCAGCGGGCCATGGGCAAGCAGAGCGGCCGGGCAGAAACCCGTAATCACTAAGTCCAAGCCGGGCTTGCGCGGCTCGTCGAGCGTCACGGTGGCTGTGCGGGGCATCCAACGGAAATCCTGCTCCGGCGCATACCATTCCGTGCCGAAACGAGACGCACTCGCCGGGTCAGCGGCATCGACGATTGAGTGACTTAGGTTTCCCATCTCAGCGTCGAGCACCTTGCGGTAAGCGGCAGTCGTTTCTAACAGGCGGCCCGAGACGATGGTCAGCACCTGTGCATTTCCTGCCGCCAGGGCCGCGCGCGCCTCCGCCGCCGGGATTATGTAGTCCGAGATGCCACCCCACTCCGGATGGGGATTAATCGCGGACTCCGTTCCGGGGGCTAAGTAAATCTGATCCATACCGAGTAATCGGAAAGGATGATCGCCGAAGCCGGACCAGAACAACCTGTCGCTCACGCTGTTGAGCAGGATGATCTCCCCCGGATGGGCCTTCCGTTCTGCGGCGATTCCGTCTATCAGGGATTCCAGCCGCCGTCCGCGCGTGTAGTACCAGTTCAACTCCACGCGGAGGTCGCGCGCCGAGTAAAGGCAGAATGCGCCGGCCACGATTGTGGCAAGGGCCACGTACGGCGCGCGCCCGTCTTCGAACGCCAGGCCGATACCCCAGGCGCCGAGCATCGCAAGTCCAACGGCCGGCAGTGTAAGGTAATAATCCTGAATATGGTCCCGCAGCGGGAGCACCGGACCAACCATCAAAACGAACCAGCCGAGAAAGAACAATCCGCGGAAATCCCTTTTCCAGGCCTGAAAGGCGGCGACGCCGGCGAGGCTGGCTGACACGCTTAACGAGAGAATGATTCCGGCGGGGTGCGGCGCGGCGAACCAATCGTCGGGAGCCCGAAACGCGCCGGTTGCCATGAGCCAGTAGATCCGGAACGTTCGAAACATCGAGGCGTCCACGTGCAATTGATACAACGGATCGGTTGTGGCTGGCACCAGGGTGAAATGCAGGACGGTGAAGAGGGCTGCCGGAACGAAGAGGGGCAGGGTGCGAATGAGATAGCCGCGTGCCCGGCAAAACGCCCATGCGGCGGCCAGAAACGGAAACACGACGATGTGTTCGAGCGTGCCGAAGCCAACGACGTAACAGATCCACAAACCAGCCAGGTCGCCTCGGCCGTTCGAGTCGATGTGCCGGAGGAGGAAGTAAAATGCCGCAAGTACGAGGGCGCCGCAGAGGACTTCGTTGTAGGCGGAACTCCAGGAAACGGCCTGGGCGGTCATCGAGCTGCACGTCCATAACACGGGGGCGGCAAGAGCCGCGGCGGTGGACCCGGTCATGCGGCGCAGGCACACGGCGAGCAGGGCCAGAGCCGCGGCCTGCGTCAGGAACGTGACGGCGTGGAAAGGAATCGCGTTGAGTCCGAAGATCGAGCTCAAGGCCAGGAAATATGCGCGTTCACTAAGGACCCGTACCGTGCCTTGCGCGAAAGGATGGAACAGCGCCCAGAGAAGCGTTCTTAAATCGTGTACGTGAAGACGAAGCCCGAGCCAGGCGAAGTCGTCCGCCGAGAACCAGGTTTTGAGGCCCGGCCAATCGAGCCACAGGGCAAAGAGAATCACGGCCGCCAGGCCCCAGCGCCACTCCGCTCCCGCGCCTGTGACGCGCTCCTCCTGCCGGGACTGCATCTATTCGGCCCGGAGAGCGATGGAGGATGCCACCAGGCCGAGTTCGCGTTGGTCCGTCCCGGTCGGTGGCAGGGATTTATCAGTTTGGAAGTCGACGTTTACGGCCTGGGCGGTAAGTAACGTGGCTGGGACGTTCCGTTCGAAAGCGTAATCGCCGGCGGCGGAGTAAGTCTGTGGCGGGAGGTCCTGGCCGGCGACAGACGCCGATAGCGTGATGGGGCCGAGTTTGCTTGCCTCGGCTTCGGGCAGCGTAAAGTGAAATACCAGCTTGGCGCCCTTCTGCGCGGAGCCGGGAGGCGGCGCCAGCACGACGGAGAAATGCTGTTGCGTCCAACGCCAGGCGTTCCCTTCGGGATCGTAGAACCCCTTGGCGAGTTGGACCGCGGCCCGAGTGTCGGCCATCTGTAATTCGCTGAGCATGGTCCCGGGGGCCAGTTCGGGCCGGGCCTCTGCGCGGCGGTGCCTGCGCTTGCAGGCGGTAGCGGCAAACGCAGCCAGGATCAGCGCGGCAACGAATGCGCGGCGGGTCAATCCCCGCATTTTTCCACCTCGACGAGACAACTATAGAAAACGGGTCCCCGGCCGATGTCAGTGAGCCGGTCAGAGGTCAGGCTGTTGATGTGCTCCCCGTAAGGGGACATCTTCCGCCAGCCTGTGGACGGAGCGCGAACAACGCCGGGCCGCACCATGGCGTACTCAGAGCTCGCGGGAACGGAGGCCCGCAGGCGGCAGGCGCCGCGGCTATTGACCACGCGCACCAGGTCGCCGTCCGAAATGTCCCGGGGCGCGGCGTCTTCCGGGTGGAGATAGAGGACCGACGTCTGCCGGTCGGCATCGGGCCGGTAACCGAACGTGGAGTTCATGCTGTCGTCGTTCTTCGAAGAGATCAGTTCAAGGG
>JAJYKC010000491.1 GCA_021788955.1 Acidobacteriota bacterium | reverse complement strand
GCGCCCGGGTCCGGCCCACGCCCAGCCGCACATCGCCACCCACAGCGCCACGGCCAATCGAATTCTTCGCCACACGGGAAGATTGTAAGCACTCCGCCGGTTAGAATGGAAGTGCCTCATCCCAAATGGAAACCCGCCGCATGTGCCCGAATTGCAGGGCATTCATCACCACCTCGGACCGCACTTGTCCTTATTGCCAGGCGCCCGTCGGACCCCGCGCCGTCGACCGCCGCGCTCCGGATGTAATTCTCGGCGGCCTGATTCCGCAGGCGCATTTCACCACCATCCTCATCCTGCTCATCAATTTCGCGCTCTTCGCCGCGACGACGCTCTACTCGATGCGCACCAACACCCCGGACAACGCCACGCTGATGCTGTTCGGGGCGAAACTGCCTTACGCCTACCTGGCCGGCAACGGCGAATGGTGGCGCCTGGTGACGGCCGGGTTCCTCCACGGCGGCGTCCTCCACATTTTGATGAACTCGTGGGTCCTGTTCGATCTCGGCGCCGAGGTCGAGCTCATCTACGGCACCCGCCGGTTCATTGTTTTTTACTTCGTATCCACCGTCTGCGGCTTTCTCGCCAGTTCGGTTTTCTACGCCGGCATCTCCATCGGTTCCTCGGCCGGCATCTTCGGCTTGATCGGTGCAATGATCGCCTTCGGAGTCACCGACAAGTCCTCCTTCGGAGCGGCCGCCAAGTCGCTCTACATGCGCTGGGCGGTCTACGGCCTCCTGTTGGGTCTGCTGCCCTTTTTTCCCACCGATAACGCCGCCCACGTCGGCGGACTCGTCTCCGGGTTCATCGCCGGCTGGATTATCCGTACGCCCAATGTCCGCAGCGCATGGAAGGAGCCGTTCATCGGCGGCCTGGCCGGAGCCTGCATTGCGCTCACCCTGCTTTCTTTCGTCCGCATGTACCTATCCGTAACCGCGCGCTGAGCGCGCCCCTAACCGTTACAATAGGAATCTCCCCCATTTCCGGGAACCAACTTCTTATGAGCAAACGCATCGGCATTCTTACTGGAGGCGGCGATGTGCCCGGCCTCAACTCCGTCATAAAAGAAGTCACCTACCGCGCCACCGAACACGATCACGAAGTCGTGGGCATTCGCCGCGGCTGGGAAGGCCTCACGCACGTCAACCTCGACGAGCCGCAAAGCAAAGCGCGGTACATCTACCCGCTCAACCGCGACAACACCCGAACCATCGACCGCACCGGCGGCACTTTCCTTCACAGCAGCCGCACCAATCCTTCGAAGATGAAGGCCGTGCCCACATTCCTCCAGGGCAATGAGTTCCCCAAGACCGAATCGGTGAAGAACGGCGTTCCCGTCACCACCTACGACATCAGCAAACAGGTTCTGCAGAATATCGAGCGGCTCGGCGTTAGCTACCTCATCGCCATCGGCGGCGACGACACACTGAGCTATGCGGCCAGGCTCGACAAACTCGGCGTGCCAGTGGTCGCCGTGCCGAAGACCATGGACAACGACGTCCGCAACACGGAGTATTGCATCGGCTTCTCCACCGCCATCACCCGCGCCACCGACGCCATCACACGCCAGCGCACCACGGTCGGCTCCCACGAGCGCATCGGCCTGTTCCGCGTCTTCGGCCGCGACGCCGGCTTCACCGCGCTCTACACCGCCTACGTCACCAATATCCGCTGCTGCATCCCCGAGTACAAGGTCGACCTCGACAAACTGATCGACATTCTGGTCACCGACAAGCGCAAGAATCCCAGCAACTACTCGCTGCTCGTGCTCAGCGAAGGCGCGCAGTGGGAAGGCTATAAGCCGCGCGAGTACGGCGAACCCGATGCCTACGGCCACCGCAAGAAGTTCAACATCGCCGAGGCCCTGAGCGAAGAGATTCAGGGGCGAGCCAAGGAAGAGACCGTCGTCAGCGACCTCACCTACGACCTCCGCAGCGGCGCGCCGGACTTCGTCGACAAACTTGTTGCGTCCACTTTCGGCACCATGGCGCTCGACTGCGTGCTGGAAGGTAAGAGCGGCCTTATGGCGGCCATCGTCAGCGGCAGGTACGAAATGGTGCCGATCCCCGACCCGGGGCTCGGACCGCGCAAGGTAGACGTCGCGACGATGTACAACACCGTCCGCTACCGCCCGAATTACGCCAACAAAACCGGCCTCCCGATCTTTCTCACCCAGGCCTGATTTCCTTCCGCGCCCGCTCGCCGCCGGCCCCGTCGGCCAGGCAGGCGGGCGCTATCCTGAAAAGACAACACGCATGAGCACCCAGGAAGTCGTCGAGGCGCAAGGTCACCTCGTCGATTCGCATATTCTCGAGCAGATCTTCGACACCGTCGTCGAATTCCAAGGCCGTTTCGAGGTCGAGCAGTTCCGCATCGGCCGTACGAACAGCGAGCCGTCTTACCTGCGTCTGAAGGTGGAAACGCCCGGACACGAACTGATGAGCCAGCTTCTGGCGCAGTTGCTCGGCTTGGGCTGCTCCCGCGCCGACTTGGGCGACGCCGCGCTCGAAACCGTCGAGCGCGACCGCTGCGCGCCCGAGGATTTCTACTCCACCACCAACCACCGCACGCTGGTCCGCCTCGGCGGCGAATGGGTGGAAGTGCAAAACCAACGCATGGATGCGCTCATCGTGGTCGAAAAAGGCGCCGCATATTGCCGCCGCCTTCGCGACGTCCGCGCCGGCGACCTCATCGTCACCGGAATGCGAGGCATCCGCGTCGTCCCCGAGTCCAAGGAGCGCGACCGCCTCGCCTTCGCCTTCATGAGCAACGGCATCTCCAGCGAGCGCCAGGTGGAAACCGCCGTCCGCCAGACCGCCTCTCTCATCACGCAAACCCGCGCCGAAGGCAAGCGCATCGTCGTCGTCGCCGGACCGGTCGTCGTGCACACCGGCGGCGCCGCGGCGCTGGCTTCGCTCATCCGCGCCGGCCTCGTCGACGCATTGCTGGCCGGTAACGCTCTCGGCGTCCATGACGTCGAGGCTGCGCTGCTTGGCACCTCGCTCGGCGTCCGCCAGAACGACGGCCGCCAGGAAGAGCACGGCCATCGCAACCACATGCGCGCCATCAGATCG
>JAJYKC010000490.1 GCA_021788955.1 Acidobacteriota bacterium | reverse complement strand
TCGAGTTCAGCGAGCATGGGTCCTCCTTGCGTCAGGATTGTTATGGGCACGACGGGGGCCAAAGGAGCAAGAAGCAGGGAGTGGGACGGGGGTGGGGGTTCGATTGGGGGGATACTGATAGGTTCTTGAAGGGAGGCACATGAAGCGGGCGTTGGTGCTGGCTGTGGCGGTGGCGCTGCGGGTTTGGGCGGCGGAGGGGGCGGTTTGGTCGATTGGGCGGTTTGATAAGTCTTCGGCGGAGTTTCGTGGCGCGGCGCGGGAGAAGCTGGTTTTTCGCGCGGGGCAAGGGGATTGGCGGAAGGACTGGCCGGGGTTTCAAAAGCCTGGGCAGGTTTCGGCGATTGAGTTTGGTTTGGGGGCTCCGGCGGCGGGCGGGTACACGCTGGAGGTTTCCGTATTGACTTGGACGCCTCGGATTCCGGCGTTGGCGGCTACGATCAACGGGCACCGGGGTTTGTTTTATTTGCAGCCGAAGATAAATGAGGTGTTTGGGGATGGGGTGTTTGCTTTCGATCCGCATTATTCGATTTCGGCGTTGAAGATTGGGATTCCGGCGAGTTACTTGCAGCGGGGGAAGAATGTGCTGGCGCTGGAGCCGGTGGATGAGCCGGCGGAGACGGGTACGGGGGCGCGGAGCGGGTTTGCCTGGGATGCGATGCGGTTGACGGCGGGGGCTCCGAAGGATGAGGCGCGGGCGCGGGTGACGCCGACGATTTTTTATCGCGGGGGCTCGGGCGGGTTGAAGGAAGTGGTGGATGTGGTGGTGCGGCCGGAGGCGGGGGCGCGGGGGAAGGTGCGGCTTTCGTTGGGCGGGCATAGTTATGAGGCGGAGTTGGGGGCCGCGGATTTTGGGGAGCAGCGGTTTTCCTTCGACGTGCCGGAGTGGAGCGGGACGGAGACGGCGAAGGTGGAGGTGGGCGGCGGGCAGGCGTATTCGTTTCCGGTGACGGCGGCGAAGAAGTGGACGGTGTATGTGGCTCCGCACACGCATCTGGATGTGGGCTTCACGGATTATCAGGGGAAGGTGGCGGAGACGCAGGCTCGAGTGCTGGAGCAGGCGGGGCAGTTGATTGAGGAGCATCCGGCGTTCCGGTTTTCGATGGATGGGTCGTGGAATCTGGAGCAGTTACTCGATACGCGGTCCGAGGCGAAGCGGAAAGAGATACTGGGGTTGATCCGCGAGGGGAAGATGGCGATGCCGGCGCAGTATGCGAACTTACTCACGGGTTATGCGTCGCTTGAGACTTTGTACCGGTCGTTGTATGTGGCGAAGGGTTATGCGCGGGAGTATGGGCTTCCGTTTGAATACGCCAATATCACGGATGTGCCGAGTTACAGCGGGGCGTATCCTTCGGTGCTTGCGTCGGCGGGGGTGAAGTATTTCGTCGCGGCTTCGAATAACGACCGGGCGCCGGTGTTTGCGCATGAGCATTGGAATTCGAAGTCGCCGTTCTGGTGGGAGGGCCCGGACGGGAAGAAGATTCTGTTCTGGTATTCGCGGCATTACGAGCAGGTGGAGACGCTGTTCGGGCTGCCTCCGTCGCTAAATGCGGTTCGCGAGTCGCTGCCGATTTATCTGCAGGCGTATTCGGGGACGGGGTATAAGTTGGACTCGGTTCTGTTGTATGGGACGCAGGTGGAGAATACGGACCTGTATCCGTCAACGGCGACGTTCGTCGGGGATTGGGATGGGCAGTATGCGTATCCGCACTTAGAGTACACGACGTTTCCGAGGTTTTTCGAGGAGATTGCGAGTAAGTATGGGGCGGGGCTTCCGGTTTATAAGGGCGACGGCGGTCCGTATTGGGAGGACGGGGCGGGGAGCGATGCGCTGTACACGGCCGAGGACCGGGAGAATCAGCGGCGGGCGCTATCAGCCGAGGTGCTGGCTTCGGCGATGCATTCGGTGCAGCCGGATCTTCATGCGCCGGTGGCGGAGATGGCGGACATCTGGCGGCATATTGTGTTGTTCAGCGAGCATACGTGGACGTCGTATAACTCGGTGTCGCAGCCGGACCATGAGGAAGCGGTTCGGCAGTTGGCCGTGAAGGATAACCACGCCGTGGCGGCGCATTTCGCGATTGCGGATGTGATGGACCGTTCGTTGAGCCAGCTTGCCAACGACATTCATATTCCGGCGGAGACGCTGGTGGTGTTGAATCCGCTGAACTGGCAGAGGGACGCGCTGGTGGAGACGGATCTGGGGCCGGATGCGGGGCTGGAAGATTTGACGACGCATGAGCGGGTGGCGTACCAGGTGATCGAGGCGAAGGAGAAGTTTATCCGGGTGCGGTACCTGGCGCGGGGGCTGCCGGCGGTTGGTTATAAGTGCTATGCGATTACGCGCGAGAAGCAGGCGGAGCCGGCCGGGGCGGCGGAGACGAGCGTGGAGAACCGGTATTACCGGGTTACTGTGGATGCAGCGTCAGGGGCGGTGAAGGGTATCTACGATAAAGAATTGAAGCGGGAGTTAGTGGATGGGAAGAGCCCTTATAAGTTCGGGCAGTATGTATATGTAAGCGGCGGGGATGGGACGAGTATGATTCATCCGGTGACGACGCTGCCGCGGCCGCACCTGGTGGTCGATTTAGCGGGCAAGGGACGCGTGGTGGCGATGGAGAAGACTCCGTTCGGCGAAAGCGTGCGGATGGTGAGCGAGGCGAAGAACACGCCTCGGATTGAGACGGAGATGCTGCTGTTTGATGAGGCGAAGAAGATCGAGTTCCGGTATCGCGTGAAGAAAGACGCGGTGACGGCGAAGGAGGCGGTTTACTTCGCGTTTCCGGTGGCGGCGGCACGGCCGAGTTTCGCGTTTGCGCTGCAGCAGGGATGGATCGATCCGGCGAAGGATGTGTGGCGGGGCGGGAGCCTGGAATGGTTCACGGTGCAGGACTGGATGGAGGCGGGCGGCGACGGGCTGCACGTGGGGGTGATTCCGGTGGATGCGCCGCTGGCGAGCTTCGGGGATATAAATCGCGGGGAGTGGCCGGCGGAGTTTCGTCCTAAGAGCGCGACGATGCTTTCTTACGCGATGAATAACTACTGGCATACGAACTACCGCGCGGCGCAGGGCGGGGAGTTTA
>JAJYKC010000489.1 GCA_021788955.1 Acidobacteriota bacterium | reverse complement strand
GTCCGAGAACAAACCTGTCACCGGAATCGCCGCCGCGTTCGCCGCGGCGCCGTTGTTCAACGCGACAATCGCCGTTTCGCCCGCGCCCGTCCGAGCAAACGCGTACGTGTTCGCCGCAGTCGATGCGGCCTGCGCATCCCCAATGAGCAGCGGCGTGAAACTCCCCAGACGAAGCGAGGGATGCTGCTTCCTCATGTGTGTCAGGCGCGTGTAGAACTGAATCACGTTCGCATCAGGCGGTCCATAGATAGCCGGATTCCCGCTCGCATCCGTCCAAGGATACGGCGCCCGCGTATAAGGATCGCCCACAGGCCCGTTCGCACTGCTGTGGAGCGACGGAGAATTCAGCGCCGCCTCGTCGCCGTAGTAGATCTGCGGCGCGCCCGGATAAGTGAACTGAAACAGCGCCGCCAGTTCCAGCCTCTGCTTGGCTTGCACGAGTCCGGTGTCGCCCAATTCCGTCAACACGTACAACGCCCGGTTCGTGTCGTGGGAATCGATCAGGTTCATCATCGCCGCCGTCGACGGGGCCGGGTAATCATCCCGGATCGCCCGCATGGCGTGATCGAACTGGCTCGGCGTCAGCGCCAGAATTGCGTCATTCCCGTTGTCATTGTCGTCCACCCAGTTATAGGCGCCTCGTGCGAATCCCAGCACGTTCCGCCGGAACCGGTAGTTCATCACCGAATCCAACTGATCTCCGGCCAGCCACTGGCTGGCATTCGGCCAAATCTCGCCGATCAGCGGCCCATCGCTCTTATCGGTCTTCGCATACGGCCGGAAATCGTGCCACCAGTCGTGACCTAACTCATTCGCCACATCGAACCGCCATCCGCTCGCACCCTGGCTGTACCAGTTCTCCACCACGCTCGTCGAAGCCCGGTAGAAGAAGTCGCGCACCGCCGGCAGCGTATGCACAAACACCGGCAGGCTGTCGAAACCCGCCCACGACGTGTAGTCAGCCGACGTGCAAGGAACGTTGTTATCCAGGAACTGGAACCAGGGCCGGTAAATCGAGTTGAGTGATTCGCACGCTCCGGGATCGCCGCCGGTCCAACGCTGGTAGCGGTTGAAATATTTACTGTCCGAGGAAGCGTGATTGAACACGCCATCCAAGATCAAGCGCATCCCACGCCGGTCCATCTCCTGCGCCAGCGACGTCAACGCCGAGTTGCCGCCTAGCGCCGGGTCCACCTGAAAGTAGTCGTCTGTGTCATACCGATGATTCGAGCTCGCCAGAAAAATCGGATTGAGATAGATCGTATCCACGCCCAGTGATTGCAGATAATCGAGCTTATCCTGCACACCCTTCAGGTCGCCGCCATAAAACTGATTGCTGAAGTCGCCCGCATAGTGGGTCGAGTACGGATCGAAGATCGCCTCGTTCCAAGTCGCATGCGTCATGATTCCGCCTTGCGTCCCAAACGCCGCTCCATACAGCGGCGGGCATCCCGCCGTACTCCCTGTCACGCAGTAATCGTTCGTCGGATCGCCGTTGCGAAACCGTTCCGGGAAAATCTGGTAGAGGTTGACGTTCGCCATCCACGCCGGCGTTGTGAAGGACGGATCGTAAGTCGTCACCTGGAACGAGTCGAACGGCTCGCTCAGCGAACCCTTGCCCGTCCCGTCCTTGCTCACGTTGTCGTAGTCATCGATGTAGTCGTCACTATAAAACGCAGTGTCGGCACCATTAAATACCTCGAACTTGTAATACACGATCGCCGGTGCCGTGGGAAGCGAGTAAGTAATTGTCCACTCGTCGTACAGCACGTTGTTCTCGGTTCGGTTTTCCAGAAACGTCATCGGTGAATCGATGGGCCCGTTCGTTGTGCCGGTGGGCGGATTATACAGATACACTCGCAGATTCACGCCGGTCGCCCCGTTATGCGCCGTCCGGAACCGCAGCACCGCGGACGTCCCCGCGGGCGCCGCTCCCGCCGGATTGCGGTAGTAGGGGTCGAACGTGTCGTGCTTAAGCGATGCCAGGTCAATGCTCGTACTTACTGCCTGGTCGTTCGAAAATGGCGGCGTGCTCGATCCGTTCGCTGTACTCGTCGCCAGGTAGTAATTCGGAAACACCGCCGAGGTTCCGACGTCCTTACCCGGATTCTCCGGCGGCAACTGCCCGTACACATACCCGCCCGAAGAGGTCAAAAGACAAAGAAACGCAAACGACGCCGGCGTCCCGCCAGCCGTGATCGCCGACCACGGAATCGACAATTCCCGCACGTTTCCCGTTCCCGACGACGCATAGGCGCCGGCGTTGGTCACGGCGTTCGTCCATCCCCCGGAGCCGTTTGAATTCCGGTACTCGCGGTATCCGTCCTTGAAGTAGGTCACAAACTGCGCCCGGAACGGCAGCGTGCCGATCTCCTCCCCGTCATAGTTGAACCCGACGAGGTTCCCGTTCAGGTTCGTCCCGGCGTTCGGGGGCGCCGGCAGATTCACCCCGACATACACGATCGCCCCTTCGCTCAGGTTCGCGTTCGTGACCGCAACATACAGGTTCGTGGCGTCCCAGGTCATGTACCACGTCTGCTGGGATGTCGCCAACTGCTGATTGTTCGCACCGTACTCGCCCGTCTGGATAACGCCGTCAATCGACGGCGTATTGAACTGCGCAAAAGCAGAAATGGAAGAAAATAGCGCGAATAATAGCAGAGCCTTCGCCATGGCCATTCAGTTTAACCCCGTCAGATAGCGGTGTCGAGCATTCCCCGGTACGCCGCACGGAACCGTTCGCCGGTTGAAATCCTCCCGCCGCGACGTTCGGCTTGCACCGGGTGTTTCCGGAAGCCGAGCGATCCCCAAAACGCTTAGACTAAAAATGAGGGCTGTGTGGCCCCGCTTATGGATACGCTTTTCAGCCGCTACCGGAACCTCACGGTGCTGCTGGCTCTGATCGTCGCTCAGCTTGTTCTTCTGGGCTACCAGGTGCGCACCAACCAGAACGCTCGTCTGCTCCGCGTCTGGTCTGTCTCCGCTGTCACCCCGCTCGCCGAGTTGGCAGAAGCCGTCCGCAGCCACACGTTCGGTGTGTTCGGCAACTACTTCGTCCTGCTGGGTGTTAAGGACGAAAATCAA
>JAJYKC010000488.1 GCA_021788955.1 Acidobacteriota bacterium | reverse complement strand
ATCGTGACCGTGTGGCCTCCGGTAGAGGGAAACGAAACCGGCGGCAGGAACTTGCCGCCTCCCGAGTTCAGCAAGACAGTTACTTGCGCGCCGGAATCGGTCGTTGTCGCGAACGCGAGGTCGGGCATGCCGTCGCCGTTGTAATCCCCGCTTGTGGCCTGCATCGCGCGGGGAAGTCCGGTGATTGATGCAATGACTACAGGCGCTCCGAACGCCCCGGACCCCAGGCCGGGAAACAGATAGACTTGGCCGCTGTCAGACTCCGCGCTCACCGCGTCCGCCTTGCCGTCCCCGTTGAAGTCCGCGACCGCGAGCGATTCCATCTCGAGATAACTCTGCACGCCGGACGCTGGCGAGTTGGCGAGCGGGGAAGCCTGAAACGTGCCGTCGCCATTGCCCAGCAGAACCGACACACCGTCCGAAATCGGATCGCCCGCAATCACCAGTGGATTGCCGGACGCTACGAGAATGTCCTGCTTCGAGTCGCCGTTGATGTCCGTGACAATGAGCGAAGCCGCCGGACTGCCCGCCAGGTAGAACGCCGGAGGACCGAACGTTCCGTCGCCGTGGCCCAGTTGCACAGCCACGCCTGCCTCGCTTGCGAACGCAGCATCTGTTTTGCCGTCTCCGTTGAAGTCGCCGGTCGCCACAGACGCGGCGTTCCAGCGCACCGTTCGCGGCGCTGCCGCCGCATTGAAGGTGCCGTCTCCATTTCCGAGCAGCACGGCTGTCATCCCGAGCGGGCCCCCGGCGGTGATCAGATCCAGCTTGCCGTCCCCGTTGAAATCGGCGGCCGCGATCGTCGCTGGCAGCACGCCGGCATTGAAGTTCCGCGCCGGCAGGAAGGTTCCGTCGCCTTTGTTGAGCAGGACGGAAATGTTTTCCGAACTCGAATTCGCAATCGCAATATCCGGCTTCCCATCGCCGTTGAAATCCGCCGCGGTCATCGCTACAGGCCTCGCGCCCGCCGCGTAGCTCGCCTGAAATTGGAACAAGCCGGCCGCGGAGCCAAAGAACACATACACGCCGCCTGCATCCGTCCCGCTTCCCGCATCAAGCACGAGCAGGTCAGGCACGGAGTCGCCGTTCACGTCGGTCAGAATCACACCCACCGGCTTACTGCCGGCTGGATATGTAGCGCCGGAAAATTCCTTAGCTCCCAGCCCTCCGGAAAAAACCTCCACCGCCATCGCATTCTTCGGTAAGAACGCCAGCACTCCCGTCGTGCTCGACATCGGAGCCACCGCGACGGTTTGCGACGGCACGCCGGGCCGGCTAAGGTACTCAGCCAGCACCGGAAGCCCGCCCATCGGTGTCCCCGCCGGCGGCGTAACTCCACACGGCAGAATCAGGCTGAGATCATTCTTTGTTGTTTTAAGCAGCGAATACGGCGCGGCCGTCGTGAGCGTGTAGGAATCGAAGGTTCCGTCAAAGTTCCGCAGCAGCCCCGTGATCTGTGATCCATCCGGAGATAGAAGCTGCGTGTAAGTCGCGCCCGAGAACCGCACCGGATCGCAGTGCGTCTGAGCAAACAGGGAAGGTACAAATGCAGCGGCGAATAAGACCGCGGCACTTCGCTGTGACATGACCGTCTCCTCTGGTGGCCGCGAGCCTACGGACTACTCTATCACGCCGGCGATCCCAGCTTATCCCTTGTTCATGTCCCGATGCGTTTCTTTGGCCTTGTAACCCGCCGCCGCCAGCCGCTTCCGAATCTCACTGGCAATCATCACCGACCGGTGCTTCCCGCCCGTGCACCCGATCGAGATCGTCAAGTAAGTCTTCCCCTCGCTGATGTAATGTGGGATCAGATACACAAGTAACTCGGAGATCCGGTCGATAAACTCAACCGTCTGCGGAAACGAGCGAATATACCGTGCGACCTTCGGATTCCTTCCCGTCAGTTCCTTGAACTGCGGAATGTAATTCGGATTCGGCAGAAAGCGCACATCGAACACGAGGTCGCTGTCCGCCGGCACGCCGTGGCGGAAGCCGAAACTCGTCACGTTGATGCGCAAGTTGGCCCGCTGCTGCCCTCCGAACTTCTCGGCGATCACTTCGCGCAGCTCGTGCACGTTCAAGCGCGTCGTGTCGATGATCGGATCGGCCAGCCGCCGGATGGGAGCCAGCAGCCGCCGCTCCTCGGCGATGTTTTCGGCCACCGTCGCCTGCGCGCCCAGCGGGTGCGGCCGTCTCGTTTCGCTGAACCTCCGCTGCAGCGTCGCGTCGTCGGCCTCCAGGAACATCAGCTTCACCGGGAACCGCGCCTTGAGTTTCCGGAACATCGCCGGAAACGCCTTCAACGCGCCGCCTTCACGGATATCCACCACCAGCGCCGCCCGGCTCACGCGCGATGAGTCCCGCGTCAGGTCGGCGAATTTCGGAATCAGCCCGATCGGCAGGTTGTCGACCGCGTAGAAGCCAAGATCCTCGAGCGCGCGCAGAGCGGTTCCTTTTCCGGAACCGCTCAGGCCCGTGATGATGAGTAACTGTGCCGCCGCGGGGGGCGCATTCGTACCACCCGCCGAAGACATCTTACCGGTGCGCTTCACTCGCCTTCGACCAGGTCAAAATGCCCGTCGCTGCGGCGCACCAGCACCGACATCCGCTCCGAGTCCGCGTCCTGAAACACGAGGAAATTCTCACGGGACCCGATTTCGAGCACAGCCTCTTCCGGCGTCATCGGCTTCCTCGTGCGCCGCCGCGCCACCCGCACCACCTTTGGCGCCGCCGCGGCCGCTCGTGCCGCCGCCTTCTTTGCCGTCCCATTCAGCTTCACCGGAGCGATGTCAGCCGCGGCCGCCTCCACAACCGGTTCGCGCTTCGGCGCCTCCTTGTGCCGTTTGGTCGTCCGCCAGCGCGCACGCATATTCTGCACCTGGCGCTCGAGCTTGTCCGCCGCTTCCACCATCGCCGTGGCCAGGTCGCGGTCCGCGCCCTGACCCACCAGCGCATGGTCAAATGCATTCAGAGTCAGATCGACGACCTGCAGGTGCCTCTGCTGCCGCACAACCACGCGCACTTCCCGCTCGCGGCCGTGTTCGAGTATCTTTGAGATCCGGTTGAGCCTCGCGTCCAGCTTCGCCTG
>JAJYKC010000008.1 GCA_021788955.1 Acidobacteriota bacterium | reverse complement strand
GCTCTGCTCGTCGGCCCTCACTCCAGGGAAGGTAGATCTTCACCCCAAGGAACACACAGACCCAGCACAGTTGGACTACCCAGCAGACCCTCTGGAATCCGCGTTTCAAATTCGCAGGCATAAGGCACTACTCGCTTCGTGGAAAGCTCAACGTGCTCTTGGGCCGTTATGCGGAGGCGATCGATATTTTGTTCACGGACGCAAGGTTGTGGGCAGTTTGGCTTAACATGCAGACTCACAGGCGAACAGAGCAGTTATCAGCTTTCGCATATTCAGGTCTCCTCCAAGATCCTACGTCGGTATATCGGCGGATGCAAGCCGCTCCTGGCTCTTTACGGATCGATTTAGTCCGCTTTCCAGGGGCTTGACCGGCCCCAAGAACCGTCCTAAAGTGATTACGGAGAAAAAAAACACCGAACCAAGGTTTACATCGGAGGTTGTGATCCATTGCGCCTGCACGCTCTCGTTATCGTTGCACTCGGATTCGTCGGCACGGCATGGGGACAGGCTGGAGATCAGCTTCAGCGCGATGAGGCGAGGCGCGACGTGTTCAACAGCGGCAACAAGGTGAATGCGATCTACGAGGATGAGAGTCATTGCCTCACCGCATTTGAAATTCCTACCGACCGCGAAATGGCGCTGTCCTGCTGGTGCAGGGATGCGCTCGTAGACGCGCGGTACGTGTACCAGACCTACATTGGGACCGGTAAGGATCGCAACCTGACCGGAACATACCTTGCGCTACTGGATAACGCTCAAAACAAATGCGGCACGGAATATGATTTTTCCCGTGTTCTTCACGCTACTAAGAACCCCGTTTGGCGATGGGACGGCCCGGAGGTCATTCGGAGGTATCCGAGCGATGACGAGATCAAGGCACTCAAACCAGACAGCAATGGCGTGCGATCTGTTCCGTACCTCGTGACGCTGATGCGCCGCGATTCGACGGGGAAGACAACGGCAGAGACGTTCACCACCGTTGAGCGAATTCCTGACTTCGTCCTCGATTTCAAGGGACCTGAGCAGCCGAAGAAATAGCTGCTCGTTTGGGATCGAAACTGCCTTGGAATTGAACCGGACGGCTGATATGCCGCATCCTGTCGGGAACCCCATATCGCGCTACTTACTACTTGTATATAGTACGGTGCGGTAATTCGTCATTACGGCCCTGGCAAGGTCGGATGACACCTCGCGTCAATGCCCGCGCTCTCTCCAGAAAGATGCAAGAGGGCCTTGAAACCTGCGGTTTCGCAGTGCGTCCACCTAATTGAAAGAACCGGAAATGAATGGCCCCGAGATGAGAGCACACGCCATGGGGTCCTTTGCTCAGACCGCTATTTGGTCCAGTGCTTCCATTGTCCACCTGTCCATATAGTTCATCACCGTCCACGGATTCCAATTCTCCACCAACGCGCCTTCGTCGCGCGGAACGACACTTTGGAGGTATTCACCGTGGAGAACTCATCTCCCAACGCTTTAGTATCAGAGCAAGCGGCAGCGAAGTTGCTCGGCTGCTCAGTTCACACGTTGCGTTCATGGCGGACCAAGAGGACGATGCTCCCCTGGGTCCGTGTCGGACGGTTGGTCCGGTACGCAGTAACGGATATCGAAAACTTCATCAATAGTGGAAAGGTGGAACTGAAATGAACACGGATATTCTGGCAAAATTGGCTGCGCTGCCTTCAGTGTGGAAGGCAGACGCGAAGGTCGAGTGGGTTGTGGACGGAATGATTACGGTCGGGTCGGTCAATCTATTTGCCGCCGAGAGCGGTACGGGAAAGAGTTGGCTGGCCTATGGCCTCGGCGGTTGTGTCGCTAGGGGCGCGCCGTTCGCCGGTCACGCTGTTCGGCAGATGCCGGTACTTTACATCGACGGGGAGAACCCGTTGGGTGTCATCAAAGACCGATTGGTCAATCTCGGTATTCCTGAAACCAGCGAGTTCTACATTTGGGGCGGCTGGGTTTTGGACGATCCCCCTCCGGGTCCTAGCGATCCGCGCGTTCACGAGTTCGCGGAGAAATGCAAGGGCCTGATTATTTGGGATTCGTTCATCGAGTTCCATCCCGGTGAGGAAAGCTCTGCATCCGAGACGCGGCAGTTCATGAAGAGCTTTCGGAATTTGGCCAACAAGGGCGCGACGGTCCTCATTCTGCACAACGCTGGGAAGGCAGGAACCTCGAAGAAGTATCGCGGTTCGAGCGATATCAAGGCAGGTGTGGACACCGCATATACAGTAGAGAAAGTCATGGCACTCGGAAGCAGCAATGGCTTGGACAAACTGCGAGTGAAGAACTTCAAAGCACGCTATGCGGAAGGCTGCGATTTCGGTTTGCAATTCGTGCCGGTAGAGGGGTTCAAGAGCACTGATAAACCGCTCAATGAGGATTTCAGCGCGAATGCAGCGGCGCTTCAGGGACTGTTGACCGAAGACGGGATCAACGGGTCAGAGTTCAAGAAGTTGGCCGCTGCGAAAGGAATCTCCAGGGATAGAGCGGATCGGTTCCTCAAAGCGTGGCCGCATCAACGGGCAGGCAGCAAGGCCAATGAGAAGCTGTACTTCTTGCCCAAAGCTGCTTAGGTTTCCGGTTTCCTGAAACATGGGAATACGTAAACCGGAAACGACCACCGAGCGGGTGGGAGAGAAAACTCTCTCCCACACCGCGCCGGTTGAAGTGGCTTTGGGAAACGGTGTGGCGGGCACTGTGTCTCGATTCCGCTCGGGCTGCTGTCTCCACATTTCACGGCTTTATAAACAGCGATGTTTTAAGAACGATTTCTGGCGCGTCCGGCGCGTCAAAGAGAATGAGGGCAGCGCGGCAAAGGATAACCATCGAAGTAACGGTTATTAACTTGACGGCTGTTCTTTGCAGGTTCAATATCAATCTCGACGGAGGCAGCAGAACGATGATTTACAAGCGCAGTGGCCATTGGCATTTGGACGTGACGATCAACGGCGTTCGGTACCGTGAGGCGTTGAACACCACGGACAAACGAGAAGCCAAAGAACTTGAGAAGAACCGCATAGCCGAAATCAAGCAGGGTAAGGGAGCATCGAAGGCGGGCCGTGACTTCGCTCGCAAGAATTTCACCAAAGCGACACGGGTCTACCTTGAGGAGCGCAAGCCACGCGTAGCCGAGAGAACGATGCAATTCGAGAGAGAGCGCCTCGCACCATTGGCAAAGCACTTCGGGGAAAAGTCTCTGCTGCGGTTCAAGGCTGAGGACGTTACGGGCTATCAGACGGCGCGGCTTGATGCTGGCGTGTCTGGCAGGACCGTGAACATGGAAGTAGGGGTATTGCGGCGGATGCTCAAGCGGGCGAAGGTCTGGAATACCATTTCCGAGGACGTAAAGGCCCTTCCAGAGCATCAGGGCAGCGTCGGAAAGGTTCTACCACCAGACCTGAAGCGGAAGCTGTTTGAAGCGGCTGCAAGCAGGCCGGAATGGATGGTAGCCCATTGTGCAGCGGTTCTGGCCGTGTCTACTACCTGTCGGGGAATCGAGATTCGGAATCTCCGCTGGCGGGATGTTGACTTGTTCAGCCGCGTGGCTACGATTCAGCGCAGCAAGACCGCTGCCGGGCATCGGACTATTCCCCTGAATGGTGACGCCATGGCAGCCCTAGCGCGGCTTCTGGACAGGGGCCGAGCGCATGGAGGTAGCGAACCGGAGCATTACGTATTCCCGGCTTGCGAACACCTCACCATCGATCCGTTGCGCCCTCAGAAAAGCTGGCGTACAGCATGGCGGGCGTTAGTCCAAGAGACGGCGCGGCGGATTGGCAGGGAAGCCGCACGGGAAGCATTGGACTCGCGCAAAGGGCTACGGGCTGCCATCGCAGCATGGAAGCGGGCTGCCCTTCCGCTCAAGGGTCTGCGGTTCCATGATCTCTGCGGTTCCATGATCTTCGGCATCAGGCCATAACGGAAATGGCCGAGAATGGCGCATCAGACGCTACCATGATGGCTGTTGCTGGCCACATGTCGCGGCGGATGCTGGAACACTACAGCCATGTGCGCATGGCCGCGAAGCGCACGGCATTGGACAAGCTGGAAAGCGGCTTGATGGGCGCTCCCTCAGTTGAGAGTCAACCTGTAACGGAGAAGGTGAATTGAGCCGTTACGTCACAATCCACGTCACAAACACTCCCTCCGAACCATCCTTCCGTCCGTATCCCCTTGAAATGAATGGTGGGCGCGACAGGACTCGAACCTGTGACCTCCTGCGTGTGAAGCAGGCGCTCTAACCAACTGAGCTACGCGCCCGATGTGGGAACTTCTTCGATTTTAAACCACTTTCGTCAGTTTGGAAACTCCGCAGGTGGCAGAGTGTATCGCCCCAAAATGAAATCGACCGCCATGCGCGCGTGCAAATGGGTCGTATCGAAGACCGGAAACGGCAGATCGGCCTGCTTGATAATGAGCGGAAATTCCGTACACCCCAGGACGATTCCCTGGGCGCCCCGCTCTCGCAGGCGCTCGATTTCCGCAAGAACGTACCGTTTACTTTCCGGTTTGAAGATCCCCATGGCGAGTTCCGTCAGGATCATCCGCTGGAACTCCTGCCGGACGCCGGCGGAGGCCGGAACGATCGTGTCCACGCCGTAATGCTCCTTCAACCACTGGGCGATGAAGCCGTCCTGCATCGTGTAGATCGTACCGATCAGTCCAACCTTATCGAGCCCGGCCTTGCGAATCGCCATTCCGGTCGCATCGCCGATGTGAAGAATCGGGATCTCGACCCGCGCCTGGACCGCGGCGTAAACCTTATGCGGCGTGTTGGCGCAGAAAATAAGCCCCTGCGCGCCGGCGGTGCGGAGCTTCAGGCCGGCTTTCGACAAAATCGCCGCGATGGCACTCCAGCGATTCTGCTCCTGGAGAGTGTTAATCCGGTGCTGGTCCAGATTATATAAGATCAGCGGCGGATTCGTGTTGTTCCCGTAAAGCTCGTTCACCGCCTGATTGATGTACTGATAGTACTCCACGGTGGAGTGCCATGAAGTCCCGCCGAGGAGTCCGAGGGTTTTCATGTCCGCGGGCCGCGGCAGCGAGAAGAGCGCTCTCGAAGAGAAGAGGAGAGCGAGCAGCGAACGGCGTGCAAAAGGCATTCCACCTCCCGACCGATCAGTAGCTCAGGGTGCCGGTGCGCGGCTGCTCTTCGGGGTTCGGCAGGTAGAGCGTCTTGCAGTGCTCGCAGCGGTAGATCTCGGCGTTCTCGCCGAATTTCTTTTTCACTTCGTCACCGAAAAAATACCAGCGCTTGAGGTGGCCGGCGCAGAGCTTGCCCTTCGCGTCTTTTTCGTTGCACGCACGCATGCGCGGGATGCGGCGCTTGACCTTGGTGCCGTCGCTGAGGGTATCCACCAATTCCGCCACGGGAATGGGCCTATCGGAGACGGCATATTTCGGATTCGCCATATCGGGGAACCACGAGTATAACAGGGGTCAGGGGCTGGGGGCTGGGGAAGGGGGGATGGCGCCCGCTGCGCTCGCGGCGTTGTTGAGCTTCTCGAAGAAGCGCTTGATCAACATGCGCGAGGTGGTGTCGAGGAGGCGCTGGCCGACAGAGGCGATCGTTCCGCCGACTTGCAATTCGCCTTCGTAGCGGATTTCGGTGCCCGCGCCGTTTTGGGAGAGCGCCAGCAGGCCGTCGCCTTTCATGAAGCCGATCTTGCCGGAGCCCTCGACGATCAGGCGATAGCCGGCGGGCGGGTTGGGGTCGGCGATGGTGACTTTGCCGTCGAAGAGGCCGGACATGCCGGCCAGCACCAGTTTCATCTTCATGGCGTACTGGTTTTCGGCGATCCTGTCGAGGCGCTCGCAGCCGGGCATGGCGCGCGCCAGCACCGCGGGATCCTGCAACAGGGCGTAGGCGCGCTCTTGCGGAGCGGCGAGGGTATAGAGGCCGGTGAGCTTCATGCGGCCCTCGAAAGGGCGGTGGCGAGGGCGCGGGCGGCGTGCACGCGGGCGAGGTGGCGGCGGTAATCGGCCGAGGCGTAGAGGTCCGTGTTGGCTTCCTCGCCTTCGGCGACGGCCGCGGCGGCGGTGGCGATATCGGCGCCGCTTTCGAGCAGCGCTTCGGCGTTGCGCGCGCGGAAGGCGCGGGGGGCCAGGCCGGTGACGCCGATACGCGCCATGGCGATCTTATTGCCCTGTTTGCGAATGCGCACGGCCACGCCTACTACGGCGAAACCGGAGGCGGGATGCGGGGCCTTTTCATAGCGGAAACCTTCGTTGGCGTCTTCGGAGGCGACCTGGATTTCGGCGACGATCTCGCCGGGCTCGATCGCGGTGGTGAAGGCGTCGAGGAAGTAATCGGAGGCGGCGACGGTGCGCTCACCGCGGAGCGAGGCGAGGCGCATTTGGGCTTCGAGCGCGAGCAGCGCGGCGGGATAATCGGCCGCGGGGTCGGCGTGCGCGATGGCGCCGCCGATGGTGCCCATGTTGCGCACCTGCATATCGCCGATGCGGCCGGCGGTTTCGGCCAGCAGCGGAGCGCTGGAGCGCACCAGGGACGAGAGCTCGATTTCGTGGTGGGTGGCCATGGCGCCGATGGCCAGGAAGCCGTGCGCGGTGCCGGTGCCTTCGGCGATGTGGTTGAGGCCGGGGATGCGGCCGAGATCGACGACTTCGGGCGGGGTGGCGAGGCGGAGCTTCATCATGGGGATGAGGCTCATGCCGCCGGCGAGGATCTTTCTTTCGCCCGATTCGAGGAGCGAAAGCGCTTCCTGGAGCGTGCGCGGGGCGGAATATTCGAATGGCTGGGGAATCATGCGCGGCCTCCCTGGTTGGTGGCGATGAGCTTCCAAATTTTTTCGGGGGTGAGCGGCATATCGATGTGACGCACACCCAGGGGCGAAAGGGCATCGACCACCGAATTCACCACGGCGGGCGAGCAGCCGATGGTGCCGGCTTCGCCGACGCCTTTGACGCCGAGCGGATTGACGGGCGAGGGCGTTTCGGTGTGGCTGCTTTCGATCCAGGGCATCATGTGGGCCTTGGGGACGGCGTAATCGGTCAGCTCGCCGGTGACGAGCTGGCCGGTTTCGTCGTAGACGGCCTGTTCCCAGAGCGCCTGGCCGAGGCCCTGGGCGACGCCGCCATGGACCTGGCCATCGACCAGCAGCGGGTTGAGGATTTTGCCGCAATCGTCGACGGCGACGTAGCGGCGGATGTGGATTTCGCCGGTGTCGCGATCGACTTCCGAGACGACGATGTGGGCGCCGTAGGGGAAGGTGAAATTGGGCGGCTCCCAGAAATGCGTGGAGACGAGGCCGGGCTCGGTATTCGGCGGAAGCTGGATGCCGCGGTAGGCGGCGGCGGCGATTTCGGGGAGGCCGACGGATTTGCCGGAGTCTTCGTCGATGCAGGCGCCGCCGGAGAGCGTGACAGTCTTGGCGCCGAGCATGGTGGCGCCGAATTTCTTGACCTTTTCCTTGAGTTCCTGCAAGGCGTAGTACAGGGCGGCGCCGCCGACGGCGGTTCCGCGGCTGCCGAAGGTGCCGATACCGTACTGCACGATGGCGGTGTCGCCATGGAGCACGGTGACGTCATCGATATCCACGCCGAGCTCGTCGGCGACGACCTGCGCGAAGGTGGTTTCTTCGCCCTGGCCGTGGGGGGAAGCGCCGGTCATGACGGTGACTTTGCCGGAAGGCTCGATGCGGACGGTAGCGGACTCCCATCCACCGGCGGGCATGGCGCTGGAGGGGCCCATGCCGCAGACCTCGCCGTAGGTGGAGATGCCGATGCCGATGAACTTGCCGGACTGGCGGCTTTCGGCCTGCTCGCGGCGCAGCGCGGGATAATCCACCGTGGCCAGCGCCTGCTTGAGCGGCTCGGCGTAATTGCCGCTATCGTAGCTGAGGCCGGTGGGAGTGGCGTAGGGGAATTCGTCCGGACCGATGAAGTTCTTGAAGCGGATTTCGGCCGGGTCCATTTTCAACTCGGCGGCGAGGATATCGACCATGCGCTCGATGCCGTGGGTGGCTTCGGGGCGTCCGGCGCCGCGGTAGGCGTCGGTGGGGACGCAGTTGGTGAAGGCGCCGACGATATCGGCGGAGATGCTCTTGAAGCGATAGAGGCCGGGCATCATGAGGACGGAGAGGGTGGGGATGGCGGGGGTGAGGAGCTGATGGTAGGCGCCGAGGTCCTGGATGAGCTTGAGCTTCATGCCGAGCATGGTGCCGTCGCCTTTGGCGGCGAGCTCGAAATAATCGACGTGGCCGCGGCCGTGGATGGTGGTGAGGAAATTTTCGCGGCGCGATTCGATCCACTTGACGGGCTTGCCGATTTTCATGGCGACGAAGCCCATGAGGGCCTCTTCGGCGTAGACATTGAGCTTGGAGCCGAAGCCGCCGCCGACCTCGGGGGCGATGACGCGGAGGTGATGCTCGGGCATGCCGAGGATGCCGGCGACGAGGCTACGGAGGAGGTGGGGGATTTGCGTGGAGGAATAGAGGGTGAGGGACTTTTCGCCGGAGCGCCAGTCGGCGACGACGCCACGGGTTTCCAAGGCGGTGGGAATGAGGCGCTGGCTGACGATTCTCTGCTTGACGACGACATCGGCTTCGGCGAAGGCTTTGGCGGCATCGCCGCCCTCCTGGTGGAAGGTGAAGGCAATGTTGTCGGGCCAGTCGGGATGGACGGCGGGGGCGCCGGGGGCGAGGGCTTTTTCGGGATCGGCGACGGCGGGCAGGGGTTCGTAGTCGATTTCGATGAGGTCGGCGGCGTCGCGGGCGATGTAGCGGTCGGTGGCGACGACCACGGCGACGGGATGGCCGACGAAGTAGACGCGGTCCTGGGCGAGGATGTGATGGCGGGGGACGCGCAGGCCGGGGATGGAAGCGGCGCAGGGGATGG
Source organism: Acidobacteriota bacterium (assembly GCA_021788955.1). The sequence goes on along the minus strand of JAJYKC010000008.1, from coordinate 6,556 downwards.
GGCCGAGGGTGCGGATATCGGCGCCGGTGAAGACGGCGGCGACGCCGGGGCGCTGGCGGGCGGCCTTGATCTCGATGGACTTGATGCGGGCGGCGGCGTGGGGGCTGCGCACGATGCAGGCGTGGTGCATGCCGGGCATGCGGACATCGTCGACGTAAGTGGCGGTGCCGGTGATGAGGCGCGGGTCTTCGCGGCGGCGGACCTTTTTGCCGACCAGGGCTTCGGGCCGGTAGGTGGTGGTGGCCATGGCTACGCACCTGCCTTTCCGGCGGCGGCCTTGACGGCGTTGACGATGTGCTGATAGCCGGTGCAGCGGCAGAGGTTGCCTTCAAGACCCTCGCGGATTTCGCGCTCGGTGGGGTTGGGGTTGTCGGTGAGGAGCTGCTTGGAGGTCATAATCATGCCGGGCGTGCAGAAGCCGCACTGGAGGGCGTGCTCGTTCCAGAAAGCTTCCTGGAGCGGGTCGAGCTTACCGGCGATGGTCAAGCCTTCGATGGTGATGACGTGGCGGCCATCGGCCTGGACGGCGAACATGGTGCAGGCCTTGACGGCCTTGCCGTCGAGGAGGACGGTGCAGGCGCCGCAGATGGAGGTTTCGCAGCCGATGTGGGGGCCGGTGAGGCCGACCACGTCGCGCAGGTAATGAATGAGAAGAAGCCGAGGCTCGACTTCGTGCGAATACGGTTTTCCATTGATGGTGAGAGAGATCTTCATGCGCAGCATCCCCAGGGGGGGGGGGGGGGGGGGGGAACGGAGGGAAAAGCAAAGGGGGACGGCGGGGGATTGCGCACGTTTGGCTCGCTTCGCTCGCGGGGTTGGGGGCCAGGGGGCTGGGGGTTGGAGGGAGGCGCATCGCGAGTGAAACATCGCGTTAAATTTGCACCGGCGTAAGTGGCTGGGGAGATTGGAGTTATCGAGACGGCGCGAGATCGGGAGGCGCATCTTGGGCCGAATTTTGAGAAGATGCGCCCCCCGGGTTGCGGCTGGTTTGGAGCAGTGATACCCATGTCCCCTCCTGATTCGTTAGTGCGGGGAACGGGAGAAATATTTCAAGGAAATTTTTGGGGGGAGGGATTGGGACTCACATCCATTCGCGTGCGCAAACCAGAGCACGGTTTCGTCCGCCTCTGGTGGGAGGGCTTCGCGCAGAAGCGCCGTCTCGCGAGATTGAATGTTCTAAGCTCCACCCTGCCCTACCCGAATACTAATCTTTGTTTTTCCGATCCTGGTGTCCGATCCGTTAGCGAACCGGCAAGGGAGCACCAGGGGAGCTAACGCCGCCGATTTCCATCACAACAGGGTAGTCGCCGGGCAGCAGGATTGTCGGAACCCGAATGTTGAATTGATACAGCCCAATTCCGACCATTCCAGCCCACAATACGTTCGTAGGGACGCCGCCGATCGTCACCGTGGGCGTCGTCGCAAGTGGAATTGGGCTCACAGGCCCATTGATGTTACTCGCTGTTGGCATTGTTTGCCCAAAGCCGGTTCCATAGACCGACACAAGTGAACCCGGTGACACGGTGCTCATTCCAGCAGCTGTACCCACAACGGAATAATTTGGATATACAATGCCAGCCGCATACCCATTGACGACGAAGAGCGCCGGAGATATTGGTTCGCAGTCGACCGAATACGATGCCGTTCCTGTGGAGGTTGTCACCGTTATCTGTGCGCTGCCTTTCGTCCCGAACATCATTGGCGTGACCTCGTAGGGGACGAAGGCGTTGATTTGTGTGGGATTGACATAGTTCAGCAATAGGCTGTAAGCGCCGCCGACGCCGCTCAATTGCACACTCACGCCGTTCAGCGATGTGGGCAACCAGGCTGACGTTGCTTGGGCCGTACTCGTTGAGAAATTCTTTCCGGTGATGGTCACCCAAGCACCCGGTGATATCGTGGGTTTGAATGACGCCCCGTTCGCTACCGATGTGATCCCAGGACGAGTGTCGGCCGCTATGTTCAAGGTGACATTCACTGTCTGCGACGACGCAGCGGAACTGAATGGCGGGGTTGCAATGACCACTTGACCTTGGTATTTACCGACTGCAAGGCCGGTAGGACTTACCTTTATATCGACATTGAACGGTGTGGTGCCGCTAAGGGTGCTGGCGGAAAGCCACGCAGCGTTCAGTGAGACCGATGCGGAGAGAGGGGTCCCGCTACTAGTAACCTGTATCGTCTGAGGCGGTAACGCTGCACTGTCGCCGGCCGTGTAAAAAAATTGAACCTGGTTCACGTTGGTCTTCAGAACAGGCGGAGGAGCGCTGACGTTCAGGGTGATTGTAACAGTGACTTGCCTGTCTGGGAGGATGGTATAGAACTTGATCGATACTGTGTATGCTCCGGGAGCCAAATTGGTAAATGATGGGTCGACAGAGAATTGAAGCGTGGCCGGTGCATTGAAAATGCCGACCCAAAAAATCGACCTCATATTGTTGACCATCAACCAGGACGGAAGCGGAGTTGGTATAGCGGTCGAAAATATTGCGGTGCCCGAAGAGAGCGAAGCACCAAGCTGTAAGCTTTGAGGGGCGGGCGGTGCTGATCCCTGGATCGCATTGAATGTCAGACTGGCCGGTGAAGCGGTCAGCGGCGGCGGTGCTGGTGTGACGGTCAGGGAGACTACATAGTCGAGTGTGTTCGACATGTTCGGCGACCACACTTCGACTGACGCTGAGTAGCTTCCAGCGGCCAACCCAGCCGGGTTCGCTGATATGGTCAAAGTCGATGGTGTGGTGGTGGTACTCAGCGATGCCTGAAGCCATCCTTGACCAGATGTACGGAGCGCCAGATTGGGTATTTGTTGTGTCGTTTGGCTGACTACTGTGGAGAAGTACGGCGACGGGATAGCACCCCCGATCTGGTAAGTGAAATAGACATTATCACCAAAGTCTGCGAATAATGAACAACTCAGCGCAGCCAACAAGAACGTGAGCTTCAGCAATCGAATCATGTAGGTTTCCTGTTTGAACAATAGATTATCGTACCCATAGATCTGAAATTCAAGGCCTGCTAGTACCAATCCCTCGATACCCGGAAGTTGTAATAGGCGAAGTGGATGGCGTAGGGCGCTTTCAGGTTCTCCCGGTCTTCGAAGAGGCGTCGGCCAGCGTCGTCATCCGGCGCGTGTGCATGCGACATGGTGCGGTTCTGCCGCTTGATATGCGATGTGCAGATGCGCTTTTCGTCGGGATCGCCACGGGAAAAATGCGTCTGTCCCCTTTTTGGGTTGTCCCCTTTTTGGGTTCTGAGGGAACGATCTCAAGAAAATTCCGGCGGGAGGGATTGGACGATGCGGACGGTTTCGAGGCTGACGCGGACCACCTGGCCGACGAGGCGGACGATGTAACCGGGGTCGCCGGGGCGGTTGGGGTCGGATTCGCCCTTGAGCTGGTACTGATCGATGACCCATTCGAGGGCGGAGCGGGAGCCGAGGCCGTAATCGAACGCTTCGGGCGGGATGCCGGCGAGGGTGCCGTCGGGGACGACGCGGCGGCCGCCGGAGTAAGCGGCTAACTCGTCGATGAGGGTCCAGCCGCGGCGCCGGGCGGCTTTGTCGAGTAAGTTGTGGAACGGGACGCGGAGGCCGGTTTCGTGGGTTATGCGCTGGCCCTGCTTGAGGCGCTGGATGTCGCGGAGATAGGTGCGGACGATGGTGTCGGTGGGGGCGAGCTCGAGCATCGGGGAAACAGGCATGTTAGCAGGATGGAGGGGGGACGGGGGGATGGAGAAGCCAAGCGAAGGCGAACGCGTGACAAGGCGTTACACTGGAATCGGGCGCAAGATGCAGGATTTTTCGTTCGACACGCACATCTTCAAAGAGGGGGAGACCTTCGTCGCTTACGTACCGGCGCTGGATCTTTCGAGCTGCGGCGCAACGGACGAAGAAGCCCGGCGGAACATCCGCGACGCGGTTCGCGGGTTTCTGGACACGTGCGCCGCTATGGGGACACTGGACGAGGTCCTCGAGGAGGCCGGATACCGGCACGAAGCGGATGGTTGGCGTGCTCCGGAATTTGTCTCCGTCGACCGGCTCACGATGAGCTTGAGCTAGCGGAATGCCCGCCATCCGGCCGCTCCACTTTCAACGCCTAATTCGCGTGTTCGAACGGGATGGGTTCCGATACGATCGCGCGGAGGGCGATCATAGGATTTACGTCAAGGCTGGCGTGAGGCGCCCGCTGGTGATTCCGGCGTACCAAGCTGTGCCGGTATTCGTGATCAAGAACCTACTTCGCACCGCCGGTATGAGTCGCGAGCGGTATTTCGAACCGCTGCACGGGTGACGGCCAGATGACCGTTACATGAAGTAGTCCTTGACTTTGTCGAAGAGGCCTTTTTCGGCGGGGGCGTTGTCTACGGGGAGGGTTTCGGCGAGCTCGCGGAAGAGCTTTTTCTGGTCGCGGGTGAGGCGCGTGGGGACCTTCACGTCCATGTGGACGAAGAGGTCGCCACGGCCGCTGCCGTTGAGGGCGGGGACGCCTTTGCCGCGGAAGCGGAGCTGGGCGCCGCTCTGGGTGCCTTCGGGGATCTTGATTTTGAGCGGCTGATCGAGGGTGGGCACTTCGATTTCGCAGCCCAGGGCGGCCTGCGCGATGTTGAGCGGGATGGTGCAGTGCAGGTCGCGCTCGCGGCGTTCGAAGAAGGGGTGCTCCTTGACTTTCAGGAAAACGTAGAGGTCGCCGGCAGGGCCGCCGTTGACACCGGGCTGGCCTTCGCCGGAGAGGCGCAGGCGCGTGCCGTTATCCACGCCGGGGGGGATGTTGACCTTGAGCTTGCGCTGGACCTGGCGGAAGCCGCTGCCCTGGCACTGCTTGCAGGGATTGCGGACGATCCGGCCGGAGCCGCCGCAGGTGCCGCACGTGCGGCGAATGGAGAGAAAGCTCTGCTGGTAGATGACCTCGCCGGCGCCGCGGCAAGTGGGGCAGGTGGTGGGGCCGCTGCCGGGCTCGGCGCCGGAACCGGCACAGCGGTCGCAGCGCTCCAGGCGCGGCACCTGGATTTCGGCATTAAGGCCGAAGATGGCCTCTTCAAAGTTGATTTCGAGGTCGTAGCGGACATCCTCGCCGCGGGCGGCGCGGTTGCGGCGCCGGCCGCCGCCGCCGAACAGCTCGCTGAAATCGAAGAACTGGCCAAAGATGTCGCTGAAATCGGCGAAGCTGCCGGGATCGAAGCCGCCGGCGCCGCCGCCGGCGCCCTGCAACCCGGCGTGGCCGAAGCGGTCGTAGGTGGCGCGCTTCTGGGGGTCGCTGAGGACGCTATAGGCTTCGGAGGCCTCCTTGAACTTGTCCTCGGCGGAGGGGTCGTCGGGGTTGCGGTCGGGATGGAACTTGAGCGCGAGCTTGCGGTAGGCGCTCTTGATTTCCGATTCGCCGGCCTCCTTGCCTAGACCCAGGACTTCGTAATAATCGCGTTTCGACACGGGATTCATGAAGCGTTAGCGCCTGACCGCGACCTTGACCATGGCGGGGCGAAGCAGTCTGCCTTTGAAATTATAGCCTCTCTGGTACTCTTCGAGGACGGTCTGGTCCTCGGCCTGATCGGTTTCGACGCGGTCCACGGCCTGGTGGAGATTGGGGTCGAACTTCTTGCCGGCGGCCTCGATGGGATCGAGGCCCATTTTCCGGAGGGTGTCGTAGAGGCGCTGATAGATGAGCTCGACGCCTTTGGCGTAGTCGCCGTCCGCGGTGGGCGCCTTGAGGGCGCGCTCGAAATCGTCGAGGATGGGGAGGATCTGGCGAACCAGGTCCGTGGACGCGAACTGGAGGAACTCGGAGCGTTCGCGCTCGGCGCGCTTGCGGGCGTTGTCGAACTCGGCGCGGGCGCGGAGGAGGCGCTCATAGACTTCGGTCTTTTCGGCCGCAAGCTGGTCGCGCTCGGCGGTCACGGCCGCGAGCTGGCCTTCCAGTGTGGTAGCCGGCACACTTTCGTCCGGAGACACTACCGGGTTCTGATCGGGGTTTTCCATTTCCACTAATATTAGATTACCAAGGGTGGGCGGCGGTCGCGGCGGGTGCGCGACATGGAAGGTCGACGTGGATGGTTTTCTTTTTTTGTGACGCTAATCTTAGCGTTGATATACGCTAAGAGAGGAGACGCCCCCTATGAACGACTCTCTGCCTCAGTTGGAAGCCCAAAAAGCCGATCTGCTCCGACAACTTGCCGCCGTCGGTGATCTCCGGCGCGGGTCCATCACGGCCACTTCCGGCAAGTGCGGTAACCCTAACGGTCACTGTGCGAAACGCGGCGATCCCGGCCATGGTCCTAATTTCCGCCTGACCCGGAATCGCGGCTGGAGCCGTGCGGCGAAGAAGGTCGTTATCGGCGATGGCGCGGAGTGGATTCGCAACCTGGTCGAAACGAACTTCCCCGGCGCGATCCAGATCGTGGATCTGTACCAATCCGATCATAAGTATCAAGACACGGCCGCCGGGAGTCAGAGGGCTGCATATTGGGTGTCCGGCGTGAGAAAGAACATGCGAACGGTCCAGGGCAACCTTTGCAGCGATTGAAGGCGGGCCATGACGAACTTCCGCAGTTCTTTTCCACTGCG
>JAJYKC010000487.1 GCA_021788955.1 Acidobacteriota bacterium | reverse complement strand
ATCCCACCGCCCGCAGTTCAACCCCGCCGAGTGGTCCCGCAGTTCATACAGAATCTCGTCCATCTCAAACGCGCCGAGGATCGTCTCGATCAGCACCGTCGCGCGGATCGTTCCGTTCGGCACGCCAACCGCCGCCTGCGCCGCCACGAACACGTCGTTCCAAAGCCGCGCCTCGAGATGGCTCTCCATCTTCGGCAGATAAAAATACGGACCCGACCCGCGCGCCATCAACTCCTTCGCGTTGTGTAAGAAATACAGGCCGAAATCGAACAGCGACGCCGACATCGGCTGCCCATCGACGAGGAAATGTTTCTCCACCAGATGCCATCCGCGCGGCCGCACGAACAACACCGCCGGCTTCGGCCCCAACCGGTATGGCTTGCCTTCCGGACTCGTGTAGTCGATCGTCCTCCGGATCGCGTCCCGCAGGTTGATATGCCCTTCGATGTTGTTCCGCCAGGTCGGCGAATTGGCGTCTTCAAAATCCGCCATGAAGACGTTCGCGCCGCTGTTGAGCGCGTTGATCACCATCTTCCGGTCCACCGGCCCCGTGATCTCAACGCGCCGGTCCTGCAAATCCGCCGGAATCGGCGCCACTTTCCATGCCCCACTGCGAACCGAAGCTGTCTCACTCAGAAAATCCGGATGCTCCCCCGCGTCCAACCGGGCCTTCCGTTCGACTCGCTTCGCCAGCAGTTCGCGCCGCCGCCCGCCGAAACGCCGTTCCAGATCTACCAGGAACGCGATCGCCTGCGGCGTAAGAACTTCATCTTGCTGGGGATGCCGGGTGCCCGCGAATTCGCTCGCCGGTCGTGACCCGGTGGTGGATGTACTCATGTCATGGATCCTTTCGGGTCCATCGTAACTCATCAGCTAGGCCAATTTGTCCCACCAAGCCGATCCGGACCGGGCGATTTGAGTCGCATCGCGAAAAGAGCTTAGGCTGGAGTTCAGGATAGGGGACGTCACTTTGGACTCCACACGCAATACTTCTGTCGATGCACCTCGCGTGCTGATTCTTTTCGGGCCGCCCGGCAGCGGTAAGGGCACGCAAGCGGCTTTTGTTTCGAAGTTTCTTTCGATTCCGGCGATTTCGACCGGCGACCTGCTCCGCGCAGAAGCGCAGCGCGACACGCCGCAAGGCCGCGCGCTGCGGGCGCACCTTGCCACCGGCGAACTGGTAAGCGATGAAACGGTGGGCCGCCTGCTGGCGCGGCGCCTGGCCGAACCCTCCTGCCGCCGCGGTTTCCTTCTGGACGGCTACCCGCGCACCGTCGCGCAGGCGCGGAGCCTCGCTTCGCTGCTGAAGGATCGCGCACTACCCGAACCGGAGGTACTCTACCTCCGCGTGCCGGATGACCATCTCCTGAAGCGTCTCTCCGGCCGCCAGCAATGCCCCGTCTGCGGCCACATTTACAACGACTACTTCCAGCCCCCGGCCAAACCCGGCATCTGCGATACCGCCGCCGCCGCGCTCACCCACCGCTCCGACGACCGCGAAGACGTGATCCGCGAGCGTCTCGCCGTCTACCACCGCGACACCGAACCCGTCCTCAGCTACTACCGCAACGGCATCTTCCACATCGTCGACGCCAGCGGCGCCGAGCAACAGGTCCACAACGCCATCGAGCCTTTCCTCCTCCCCGCCCCGGCCCTCACGCGCTAAGCGGCCGCAGGGTCAAGCGGCGCGAAGCGACGCGCATATCTCGAAGAACCACGCCGGAATCTCGTGCTTAAGATCCCAGTAAATACTCATCGGGCGGCTTCCGGTGTGAGAGACATACCCCAGCGGCCCGAGAAAGACAAACGGCTCCTCGCGCCTGGCTCGAACGAATAACAGGAACCGAGCGCCGTTCTCTGCCTGATTCGCATACCGCCGTCCCGTCGGCGAGTCTTCGCTCGTGGTGCTCTGCGACTGCCAGTGAAAACGGGTCGGGCTCACGGCGAAATCGTCATACCGCGTCGAAGGCGAGAAGGACTTCTCGGACTTGTCCAGGGTCACGAAGAAGATCTCGGTGTTCATCCGTTCGATCCACAGCCGCCCCTCGCGCATTCCGACCTTTTCCGGCAGACCGAGTCCTACCAGCACCTCATCGCGCTGGTAGCGGCGGTGCAGGAATAGAGGACTGTTCTCCACAATCGGAACCTCATCCTCGTGCCACTCCACGCGGTCGCGCAGAGCGGCGCAAAGCTCATCAAACTCGCTCCGCGCCGCGAGGCTGGCTTTCAGCCGCAAGAGGCCGTTGCTCCACCTGCAATCGGGCTGACGCGCTTCGCTCTGGAGCAGACGAAACGTCAGCATCTCAGCCATCCGCCGTTCTATCACCGTAAGCGCGTCAATCGAGCCTTCGGAACTCTCTTTCAGCAAACTCGGAATCCGATTCAGCCAACGCCGGGAATCGATGTGCAGGAGGAAACGAAAGCGGCTCGATAAAAACTGGTCCTCATCGGATCGGTTTTGCGGCCTCAAACCGGCGTCCTCCAGCAAGGAATACCAGCCGCCGTTCCTGGTAAACACGTCGTCGAGGCCGTACCCCGTCTCGGAGAGAAACTCGACCAGAGAAGGACCGCGTTGAAGCTCGTTGGCAAGGGCTCGCAACTCCGCGATCATCCGCACACGGGTCGCGCGGAGCCGCGCCTTCAGGTTTTCCAGGATAATCTTCTGAGCTTCTTTGTCGAGGTGGAAGTAGCAGTTGCCGGGGAGCCTGGTGATTCCCGTCTCGATCTCCCGGATGACCTGCTGGCGCGTGCCGCCGAACAACGCGCTGAAACGCTGGTCGAAGCGAAACTCGCGGCGCTGATTGCCGATGAAGTCGAGCACCAGGCAGCTCGTCTTTCCCGTGTCCAAGCGCAGGCCGCGCCCGAGTTGCTGGAGAAACACCGTCGAACTCTCCGTTGGGCGCAGAAAGAGAACGCAGTCCAGTTCAGGGATATCCACGCCTTCATTGAAGAGGTCGACCGTAAACAGCACGTTGACCTCGCGGTCGCGCAGCAACCGGGAGGCCTGTGCCCGCTGGTCCTGTGGGGATGCGCTCGTGATGGCCGCGGAGGGAATGCCCGCGGACTCGAAGCATTGCGTCATGAACCGCGCGTGCTCGATGCTCACA
>JAJYKC010000486.1 GCA_021788955.1 Acidobacteriota bacterium | reverse complement strand
GATCTGATTTATCCCGATTTGCTCGTATTTATAGATTATTCTTGCAAATGACTAAGTACCGTGTTAGAGGTAGCTGTGGACGTCGCGAGGACTCACGCGCTTTGTTCGTGATTTAACGATCCGATTGCGCTGGGAGGTGACGTTTCGTGGAGGAAAGGAGGCCAATATGGCCAGTACAACTACCAGCGCGGTTCCGCAGCGGCGGCAGGCGCGAGGCGGAGTCAATTCACAAATGCGGAAGCCCGCCACTTATGGCGCGGAGACCGTAGTTGAGGTAAGCGGCCCGACGCCGGCGGCGGCGGCGTTTCCCGGTTTCAGTTATCACGGGGGACCGGTGATCAAAGTGCCCCAGATGTACGCCAGTTTCTGGGGACCGGAATGGCTGACGGATCCGGCGCACCTGACGAGAGCGGGGAGCCTGACGCAGTATTTGAAGGATCTGGGCGCGAGCGGGTATATGAACGTGCTCAGCCAGTATGGAGCGGGTACGGGCGCGGGTTCGGCGTGTTTTGTGCGGGCGAGTTTCCTGAATACGATCAGCGGCAACATTACGGATGCGACGATCCAGTCGACGATTCAGAGTTGCATCAACGCGGGCGTGCTGCCCGAGCCTGCAAATCCGGCGAACACGGCGTTCATCATTTTCCTGAGCGAGAGCATGGGCGTGGGTTCGATTCCCGGCGGCGGCAATATGTGCGAGGCTTCAGGCGACGTGGCGTTCGGCTATCACAGCCATTTCACGACAAAGGCGGGCCACCCGGCTTACTACGCGATGATTCCGGCGCTGAGCGATGCGTGTCTGACGGAGTCGTGCCCGTCGGATGCTGGGTGCTCGCTGCACCTGGCGGAGGCGCAACTGAACCGGGTGACGCAGGTTACGAGCCATGAATTCGCCGAGATGGTTACGGATCCGGAACTGAATGCCTGGTGGGACTCGAATTCGGGCGGGGAGAACGGGGATCTCTGCAACGGCGAGTCCGATACGATCACGGTGGGGTCGAATACCTGGACGGTGCAGCGGCAGTACAGCAAGACGGACGACATCAACAGCAACGGGAAGACGTTCTGTGTGACGACGGCTCCGAATCCGCTGCCGAAGCTGAGTCCGGGACCGGCGGCGAGCGTCGGGGTGGCACGGATCCAGCAGTTGGCGAGTATGAATCACTTACTGCCATTGCCGGACATTCATTTCGACGTGGCGACGAACAAAGTAACCATGAACGAAGGCCAGGCGCGGGATTTTATTACGCGGCTTTCTCATCCGTATCACCACAAACACATGGTGCCCGGACTGGCCGATTTACTCCGGCAGTTTGCCGACATCGCCGATAAGTTGTAGTCATTCTTTTTGCTCGCGCACAACGGAGCCGCGTGACGCAAGCGTCACTCACGGCCCTGTGCGCGAGGGCTGCGCACCGGCTGGCGGCGGGACGCTTTGCTTCGGCTCGCCGCCGCTTATTTCGCGGATGCGGATATTGCGGAAGAGAATTGTCGTGAACTGATCGTGGAGTTGGAGGCCGATCGGGCCGGTTTTTGAGCGGGCCGGGTCGCCGGGATGTCGGGCGACTACTTCTCCGTTGATGCGCACGGTGATGAGGTCGTGGCGGGAGAGGATGTCCATGCTGTTCCAGTCGCCGCGGCGTTCGGCGCCGGTTTTGGCGGCCTGGAAGGTGTAGACGCTGCCGGAGGGGTATTTCTCGCCTGTGCCATCGATGATCTGAATTTCGTAGCCGATGTGGGCGGGGGTGGTGGCGGGATAGCCGGCGAGGTCGGGACGGGCGGAGTCGGGTTCGCCGATGGCGTGGTGGGCGCGGGAGCGGTCGCGAAGGGAGACGCCGCTGTTGGAGCCCGGGGCGACCCAGTATTCGAGGTGTAAGTCGAATTCGTCGAATTCCTTCTTTGTGTAGAGCCACGCCTGGCGGTAGAGCCAGCCTCGGTATTGCTTTGCGTCGATTGGCCAGGGAGTTTCAAACGGCGAGGAGGGGTGGGGATGCGCGCGCTCCCCGGCGAGGATGCCGCCGGGGAGGACGCTCCAGACGCCTTCGCCGCGGGATTCCCAGCCATCGAGCTTTTTCCCGTTGAGCAGCGGCTTAAAGCCGAGGTCCGGCGGGAGTGTGACCTTTCCGGTGGCGGCCCATTCCGCGCCGCGGGCGAGGATGGCCTGGAAGTTGACGTCGTCGAGGTTCGGGTTCGATTCGTCTTTCCAGGTGTGGCCGAGCATGGTGACATACACGCGGCCTTTGCCGTAGTTATGGGTCCAGTCCATGGGCTCGCCCTGGCGGGAGATTTCCGAGAAGGCGTAAGTGAGCACAGTAAGTCCGCGCGCGGGGCCGTGCTGGCCGTGAGTGAGTTGCTCGGAGGGGTGAAGCCAGTGCGGGGGCAGGCCGCGGGTGATCGGGTTGTCGGCGTCGCGGACGAAGATTTCGAAGTCGTGACGGGGGCCGTGGCCTGGGGGAAGTCCGGCGCCTTCTGGAATGAGGAAAACCTTGTCCTGCGGGCCGATGCCGAGGCCGTGGCCGAAGGAGGCATCGCGCCAAAGGAGGCCGACCATGTCGTTGAAGGCGGCCCAGTCGTGGAAAGCGTTGTTGGCGGCATGGTAGACGACGAGGCCGCCTCCGGAGCGGACGTAGCGTTCGAGCGCATCTTCTGTGGCGCGGGGCCAGCGCGGGCTGCCGGGTGTGAAGCCGCTGTTGAAGTTGTCGATGACGACGCTGTAGCGGGCGAAGTTGGGTGTGCAGGGCTCGGTGCAGACGTCGACGGTGAAGCGACTGGTGCCTTCGAGGATGTTTTGAATGGCGCGGGTGGCGGCGGCCCAGTCGTGGTTGTTGACGCCGTCGACGATTAGTGCGGAGAGCTTGGTGTTCGTGGCGGCGTGGATGGGCGTGCAGAGGGCGGCTGCGATGAGGAAGGGGGTTAAGGAGATTCGCATATGGGTTAGAGCGGGTGGAATTCGGGATCGAGACGCGAGTTGACGGCTTCGTCGATCAATTCGACGCCGATGCCGGGCGATTCGCTTACGGGAAGGAAGCCGTTGTCGAGTTTCACGGGTGTGGTGAGGGAGGTGTAGAGCGGGTTTTCGTAGTGGGTCCACTCGAGAACCATGAGATTG
>JAJYKC010000485.1 GCA_021788955.1 Acidobacteriota bacterium | reverse complement strand
CGCCTGGATGACCGTCACGCTTTCGCCCGATGCCGAACCGATCCCCGACGTTCTGCGCGACCGCCATTTCCTGCGCAAGCACGGAACTCAAGCTTATTACGGGCAGCAAAGTAAGTGAGGTTTCGCAAACAGATCTTCAGAAGGCTTGCCGGAATTCTTGTATTCCTTTCAGCAGCCGCTTTAGCGTCAGCACAGACCACCGCTACGATCTCGGGGATTGTCGAAGACGCAGCCGGTTCCCGGGTCACCGGGGCGACAGTGACGGTAAAGAGTCTCGAAACCGGCGCCACGCGCTCGGTGACAACCGACGCCACCGGACATTACATCTTCGTCGCGCTTCCTATCGGACGCCAACAGGTTGACGCGGAGAAGCACGGATTCAAAGAATCCATGCGGACCGGAATCAAGCTTGAGGTCGGCCAACATGCGATCATCAACTTCCGGCTCGAGGTCGGCGAGGCCGCTCAACAGATCACGGTCTCCGAGCAGGTTCCCCTGGTGAACACCACGACGTCTTCGATCTCCGGTCTGATTGGCGAGCAACAGGTGAAGGATCTTCCGCTGAACGGCCGGAGTCTCGACCAACTCATCACGCTCAATCCCGGCGCGATCAACTACACACCGATGACGAGCCCGGGCACCATCACGAGCAACGGCAATACGTTCTCGGTGGCGGGGCAGCGCACGGCGGAAAATCTGTTTTTACTCAACGGGATTGAGTACACCGGATCGAGCCAACTTTCCATCACGCCGGGCGGGGTAAGCGGAGAGTTGCTGGGTGTCGATGCGATCCGCGAGTTCAATGTGCTTACCGATACATACCCGGCCGAGTACGGCAAGCGCGCCGGCGCGCAGGTGAGCATCGTCACGCAGTCCGGCACAAACCAAGTGCACGGTACCGCGTTTGAGTTTCTCCGCAACAGCGCTCTCGACGCACGTAACTTCTTCGACCGGAACTTCGTTCCTCCGTTTCGCCGCAATCAGTTCGGCGGAGCACTGGGAGGGCCGGTCAAGAAGAACAAGATTTTCCTTTTCGGGAACTATGAGGGGTTCCGCCAGAGCCTTGCGCTGAGCAGTGTGAGTGTTGTCCCCGACAACCAGGCCCGCAAGGGACTGCTGCCGAATTCGTCCGGCGTCTACGAGCCGGTTCCGAATCTGAATCCGGCGATGCTGCCTTACCTCAGCCTGTGGCCCGTGGCCAACGGTCCGGTACTGGGCGGCGGCGCCGCGCTCAACTACAGCAACCCCAAAGAACCTATCCGCGAAGACTTCGGCACTCTTCGCGCGGACTTCACGATAAGCCAAACCGACTCTCTTACGGCGGCATACACGATTGACAACGGCGACAGCCAGATTCCGCAGGCCGATCCGCTCTTCGGGGCTCTCATGACGCTCCAGAGCCAGGTGGCGAGTGTGCAGGAGACGCACGTTTTCACGCCTTGGATGCTGAACACCGCGCGGATCGGCTTCTCCCGCGCCGCGTTTAATTTCGATCCGCTTTACTTCGCTTCCTTTCCCGCCGGCACGTCATTCGTCCAAGGCGCGGGACCGGGCGGCATTACGATCGGCGGCGGACTTACGACGACGGGTGCTGGCACGCTCACGGCCGCGGGGCCGAACAACGCCGCCAACTCCTGGAACCGGCGCAACCTTTACACCTACAGCGACGATGTGAGCATCAACCGCGGCCGGCATCAGATCAGCGCCGGCGTGTGGTTTCAGCCGATGCAGGACAATGAGGACAGTGCGTCGCGGCAACTCGGCCAAGCGAGCTTTGGGAGCTTGGAAACCTTGCTGCAGGGCACAGCCAGCAGTTTCCAGGTGGTTCCCAATCCCACCGAGATCGGCTTCCGAAGTAAGTTCGGGGCCTGGTATGCGCAGGACGCCATTCGGCTGCGCCCGAACTTGACCGTACAACTCGGGATCCGTGACGAATTCACGACGGGCTGGAACGCGGTAGACGGGCGGGCTTCTAACTTCATCACGAATGCAAACGGGGTCCTACTTACTCAACCCATGGTCGGCAGTTCCGTGTTCACTCAGAACAACGCTACGCACTTGTTCAGCCCGCGCGCGTCTTTGGCCTGGGATCCTTTCGGCGACGGAAAAACTTCGATCCGCGCGGGCTTCGGAATTTACTACACTTTGCTGGATAGTCTCAGCTTTCTGCTCAACTCCCTCCCGCCGTTCAACACCAATATTTCCTTCGCCAACGCTCCGCTTTCTTCGTTCACTCCGATCGTAACAAGCATCCCGCAGCCTCCGGCCTGCGGCGCCGGCGTCGCGAAGCCTTGCACGACGTACGCGCCGCAGGGAGTGCAGCCGAATGCCCAGACGCCGACGGTCGACGAATGGAACTTGACCGTGGAACGCCAGTTGGATTCCAACACCGTGCTGCGGGCCGCCTATATCGGGTCGCACGGCTATCACAACCTGTTGAGCATCGATCCGAATACAATCGCACCGCAAGTATGCGCGAGCGCGAGCGGATGCCTGGCCGGAGGGACCAGCAGTTTGCGCAGTACGGCGCCGCAGGGCATGCAGTATATCCCGGTAGGCACGCGTCCCAACCCCTACGTCAGCGCGGGGTTCTTCTGGTACACCGAAGCCAACAGCAGCTACAACGCTTTGCAGCTCGACGTGGATCACCGCCTGACCCGCGGCCTGCAGTTCCGGGCGAATTACACGTGGTCGAAGAACCTGGACATCAACTCCGGCCTGACCGGGGCGCAGGCAAACAACCAGCCGCAGATGGTGATGGTTCCGAGCGACCCCAGCCGGGATTGGGGGCCGTCGGCCCTGACACCGGCGCAGCAGGCGACGGTCTCGATGCACTACGATCTGCCCTTCGGCCCCGGCCAGAGATGGCTTCACGGCGGAGGGCGTCTGGCGAACAAGCTCACGGAAGGCTGGCAACTGAACGCCATTTACACGGCTCTCAGCGGATTTCCCTTCACGCCCACGGCCGGGTCCAACCGGTCGGGCGACGGCGATATCCGCAACCCGGACCGCCCCAATCTGAACCCCTCGTTTTCCGGTCCGGTCGTGCTCGGGAATCCCCGGCAATGGTTCAACCCCAACGCGTTCGTTCTGCCGGCGCCGGGAACTTACGGAAATCT
>JAJYKC010000484.1 GCA_021788955.1 Acidobacteriota bacterium | reverse complement strand
CGCTCAATTGCAGAATTGCTATTCAAACAGCGATTCCTCCGACAGCCCTTCCGCTTCCAGAATCTGCCGCAGCCGCTTGAGGGCATCCATCTGAATCTGGCGCACCCGCTCGCGGGTGACGCCAATCTGGTTGCCCACCTGTTCCAGCGTGCCTTTTTCATGACCGTTGAGGCCAAAGCGGCGTTCCACCACTTCACGCTGCTTTTCGTTCAGGCGCGTCAGCCATTTCTCCACGATCGTCTCCAGGTCCGTATCCTGGAGCAGCTGCGCGGGGTCGGTGTTGTTTTCATCGGGAATGGCGTCCAGCAGCAGCCGGTCGCTATCCTTGCCGATAGGCGTGTCCACGGAAGCGATACGTTCGTTGAGACCCAGGAGTCGCTTCACGTCTTCAATGGGTTTTTCCATAAGCTCCGCGATTTCCTCCGGCGTGGGTTCCCGGTCCAGAGACTGGGACAATTTGCGTGCGGCGCGCAGATACAGGTTGAGCTCCTTGATGACGTGGATGGGCAGGCGGATGGTGCGGGTCTGGTTCATGATGGCCCGCTCGATGGTCTGGCGAATCCACCAGGTGGCGTAGGTGGAAAAACGGAAGCCGCGCTCCGGATCGAATTTCTCCACTGCGTGGATCAGCCCCAGGTTGCCTTCTTCGATGAGATCCAGAAGCGGCAGGCCGCGATGGATGTACTTGCGCGAGATCTTCACCACCAGCCGCAGATTGCTTTCGATCATGCGCCGGCGTGAGACTTCATCGCCCTTGAGAGCGCGGCGGCCGTAATGGACTTCTTCCTCGGCGGTGAGCAGCGGCGTGTAGCCGATTTCGGCCATGTACATGCGGGTGGCGTCGAGCTGTTCTCCCCCGAACTGCGGTTCGGGCTCCGCCGGTTCCGGCGTAAACACCGCGGCCACCCCGCCGTCCAGCGGGGACTCCTCGGCGTCACCTTCCAGCAGGACGCAGGTATTCGACGGCTCCTCTCCCTCGGGTTCGGGAAACAGCGCCTCTTCCGGTTCCGGCATGCCGTCGCGATTGAAGCCTGTCATGACACCCTGGGCTCTCCCCGGCAAACGTATGCAGCTAATCTTGCCAATGGTTTGACCCTGGATGCAAGCGTCATCGCCGCGGCAGATAGCTCAGGGGATTCACGGGTTTGCCGTTATAGCGAATCTCGAAATGCAGCTCCGGATGCCCGTCACGTCCGAGCCCCATGCTGGCGATGCGCTCCCCGGCCTTCACAATATCACCTTCCCGCACCAGCATCTCCGCGTTGTCCGCGTACGCACTGAGAAATTGCTCGCTGTTCTTGATAATGATGAGCTTGCCGTAACCGATGATGCTGCTGCCGGTGTACACCACCTTGCCGGCCGCTGCGGCGTAGATGTCCTCACCCTGCACGCCGCTGATATCAATGCCTTTGGCGAACGGGTTATCCGCGTGGTACATGCGGATGATCGCGCCTTGCGCCGGCCATACCCAGCGGATGGAGCCGGATGGCGGAATAAAATCCGGCGTCGGCGCGGACGTGATGGAGGCTGACACCGCGGAACGCGGTGGAGAAGAGGCCGTTGCCGCCGCATGCGCCAGGGCGGATGCCGGCGCCGCCAGCACCAGCGTCTGGCCCGGCTTGATGAGGTAACCGGAGCCGATGCCGTTCCATGCGGCCACGTCGTGGTAATCGAGGCCGTAGCGCCAGGCGATGGAATACAGCGTATCGCCGGGTTTCACGGTGTACTGGTTGGGAATGGGTTCCGCCGCCACACCTTTCTGGGCAGAGGGATAGGCAGCGGGAGGATTCCAGGTCAGCGCGCCGGCACAACCGGTCAACAGACCGATGCACAAGGCAGCCACACCGAAACGCCGCAGGCGGCCGCTCAATCCAGACCTCCCACCAGCGGCACAAAGCTGACCCTGTCGAGCACTTCCCGCGCGCAGTGCGCTGCATCGCGGCGCGTGATGAGCAGTAATTCCTGACTGCTCTGCCCGCCCACGGGAATCACCATGCGCCCACCCACGGCAAGCTGCTCCAGCAGCGCCGGCGGTACTTCTGCGGGCGCGGCGGTCACCAGAATGCCGTCATAGGGCGCGTGCTGCGCCCAGCCCCAGCCGCCGTCCGCGTGCCGGAAACGCACATTGCGGATCTTGAGTGCGCTCAATATCTGACGGGCGCGCTGTTGCAACAACGCCAGGCGTTCAACGGTGTACACCTGTTTCACCAGCGCGGCCAGGATCAGGGTCTGGTAACCGCAGCCGGTACCCACTTCCAATACCTTCTCCGGCACGCCTTCCGCCAACAGTGCGGCGGTCATGCGCGCGACGATATAAGGCTGGGAAATGGTCTGGCCGAAACCGATGGGCAACGCCGTATCCTCATAAGCGCGGCTGGCCAGGGCTTCGTCCACGAACAGATGACGCGGCGTGGAACGGATGAGATTGAGTACCGCAGCGTCGCGAATACCCTGTTCCCTGAGACGCGTCACCAGCCGTTCGCGGGTGCGCGCGGAAGTCATGCCGATGCCGCGCGTGCCGGTGGCATTCATGGCAAGGGCATTCCCTGCAGCCACTGGGACAGGGGATCGAGCGCGGTGTAACGCGTGAGATCAATCTGCAGGGGCGTGACCGACACGCAGCCGCGGCGCACCGCGTGGAAATCCGTGCCGGGGCCGGCATCCTGCTCGGCACCCGGTGGACCCACCCAATAGATGGGCCGGCCGCGCGGGTCGGTGGTCTTGGTGACCGGCTCGGAACGGTGCCGATGGCCGAGACGCGTGGCCTCGACTCCCTTTAGTTCCGTCCACGGCACCGCCGGCACGTTCACATTGAGAATGGTATCCGCCGGCAGTGGATGGCTGAGCAGCCGCCGCACCAGATCGCAAGTCACACGTGCCGCCGTAGCATAGTGCCCGGACGTTTCCGTGACCAGCGATACGGCGATGGCGGGAAATCCGAGGAAACGCCCCTCGATGGCGGCCGCCACCGTGCCGGAATACAGCACGTCGTCGCCCAGGTTGGCGCCGGCATTGATGCCGGAGACCTGGTCGGAATAATCGGCGCTCAGGGTGACCGTGCCGGAGTTGCCCGTTCCCGCGGGCGAGAACCCCGTTATAGATGGCGCGGTCGTGTCGACGTCAAAATTCGA
>JAJYKC010000483.1 GCA_021788955.1 Acidobacteriota bacterium | reverse complement strand
GGCTTCCACCGCCTCCAATTCACCTCCGACATGCTGCCCAGCGACGTGCTCGGCGTCACGGTCTACAATGCCCGCACCGAAGCCTTCGAGTTCAAGCCCGGCCCGGTTTTCACCAACTTTCTCCTCGCCGACGAAATCAACCGCGCCACGCCGAAAACACAGTCGGCGCTCCTGGAAGCTATGAACGAGGTGCAGGTCACCATCGAAGGCCATTCCTACTCGCTGCCCCGCCCCTTCATGGTCATCGCCACGCAGAACCCCAGCGAACACCACGGCACTTACCCGCTCCCCGAGTCCCAGCTCGACCGCTTCCTGCTCCGCCTCCGCATCGGCTATCCCGGCCGCGACGCCGAGCGCCTCATCGTCCGAAACGGCGACGCCTCCCACTTCGAACCCGTCGCGCCGGTGCTCGAAACCGAAACGCTGGTCTCGCTGCAGGACCGCGTCCACGAAGTCAATGTCGACGACGCCCTCGTCGAGTACATGCTCGCCATCGTCGAAGCCACCCGCAACAACGAATCGCTCTCGCTCGGCGTCAGCCCACGCGGATCCCAGGCCCTCTACCGCGCCGCCCAGGCCCTCGCCGTGCTCGAAAGCCGCGACTACGTCATCCCGGACGACATCAAGCGCCTCGTCGCTCCCGTCTTCGCCCACCGCGTTATCGTCAGTTCCCGCGGCACACTCGGCGCCAACCCCATCGAACAGGCCGAACGCATCCTCGCCGGAATTCTGACGCACATCAACGTCCCGCTATAATTGAGGTTTCCCCCTCATGAGAACCGCAATCGTCGGTCTGCCCATGACCGGCAAGACCAGTCTGTTTACTATCCTCACCGGCGTCCACGAAGCCGCCCGCATCGGCATTCTCGAAGCCCGTGCGGGTATCGCCAAAGTACCCGACGCCCGTCTCGACTCGCTCGCCAGGCTCTTTCTGCCGCCGAAGATCACCCACGCCACCGTCGAGTATCTCGATTTCCCGTCGATTTCCAAAGAGGCTCTCCGCGAAGCCAGTTACCTCGCCAGCCTCCGCGTCGCCGACGCTCTCGCCCACGTCCTTCGCGTGTTTGAAAGCGACACCGTGCCCCACGAGAAGGGCTCCGTCGACCCCATCCGCGACGCGAACGATGTCGACATGGAACTCGCCTTGAGCGATCTTGTCGTCGTCGAAAAGCGGATCGAGCGCCTCGATAAAGACCGTAAAAAGATCAAGAGCCCGGACCTCGACAAGGAATACGAACTCCTCGTCCGCTGCAAAGAAGCGCTCGAAAACAACCTCCCGCTCCGCGCCATCGAGTTCACCCTCGAAGACGAAAAGCGCATCCGCGGCTTCCAGTTTCTCTCCCGGAAGCCGATGCTCTACGTCCTGAACCTCGGCGAAGAAGACGCGCCGAAGCTCGAAGAAATCGAAGCCCGGTACCGAAGCGGTCCCCTCGGCGAGCGCCCGCATACCGCCGTCACCGCCATCTGCGGCAAGATCGAAGCCGAGTTAGCCGAACTCCCCGCGGCCGACGCGCGCGAGTATCTCGCCAGTTACGGCCTCAAAGAACCCGGACTCGAGCGCCTCATCTCCGCCACTTACTCGCTCCTCGGCCTCATGTCGTTCCTTACCGCCGGAGAAACCGAAGTCCGCGCATGGACCATCCCCTTCCACAGCACCGCCGTCAAAGCCGCCGGCGCCATCCACAGCGACTTCGAGAAAAAGTTCATCCGCGCCGAAGTGGTCAACTGGCAAGCTCTCATCGACCACGACGGCTATCCCGGCGTCCGTGAAAAAGGACTCCTGCGGCTCGAAGGCAAGGAGTACATCGTCAAGGACGGCGACGTGCTCGTCATCCGCCATAGTTAACAACATGAGCATCGCACCGGAATCGCGAGTAACTTCGCTCTCGCTCATCGTCTCCGATCTCGACCGCTCGCTCGCCTTCTACCGCTCCATCGGCTTTGAAGCCGCGCCAACCGGCGCCAATCACGCCGCCCTCGGCCCTCCCGGCGGCAAACCGTTCCTGTATCTCGAGGCCCGGCCCGGCGCGCTCCATCCCCGCGGCGTCACCGGCCTCTTTCACTTCGCCGTGCTCCATCCGGACCGTGCCGCGCTCGCCCGCGCGCTCCGCCATATGGTCGAAGCCCGCATCCGCTTCACCGGTTTCGCCGACCACCTCGTCAGCGAAGCTCTCTACTTCAGCGACCCCGACGGCAACGGCATCGAGTACTACCGCGACCGTCCGCGCGGCGAATGGACGCGCCACGGCGTCGAGGTAAAGATGGTCACCGATCCCCTCGACCTCGACTCGCTCCTCGCCGAAGCCACCGATGCACCCGCCGCCTGGCAGGGCCTCGAACCCGGCACGCGCCTCGGCCACATGCATCTCCAGGTCGCCCACATCCGCCCCGCTGAGCACTTCTACCACGACGTTCTCGGCTTCGACCTGACCGCCCGCTTCGGCTCGCAGGCATCGTTTTACGCCGCCGGCGGCTATCATCACCACATCGCCACCAACACCTGGGCCGGCGTCGGCGCTCCTCCGCCGCCAGAAGGTTCGATCGGCCTGGACGAATTCACCATCGAAGTCCCGAATGACGCCGCCCTGCGCAGCGTAGCCGAACGCCTCGCCACGCACGGCGTCGCCCACCGTCAGGACGGCCGCGATCTCCTCACCGAAGACCCCTCGCGCAACCGCGTCCGTATCAGCCCTGCCGCGTAGCAGCGCTCGCCTGCCGCTGCAAAGCATCTCCGAGCGCACGCAGAAATTCCAGCGCATTCGTCCGCAAATAAAAATGCCCGCCGCCAAAAAACCGCGCGCTGAATCCGCCGCGCGTGTGCTCGCCCCACGCCTCCAGTTGCTCCTTCGAAACCTGCGGATCCTCCGCCCCGCCGAACGCCAGAATCGGAACCGCCAAAGCCTCGCCCGGCGCGTACACATAGTTGCGATAAGCCCGCGTATCGGCCCGCAACGCAGGCAGCAGCAGAGCGCGCGCCGCCGGAGACTCCAGCGCCTCGCCTACCGCAGGATTCACCTGCTTCAACTGCTCCAGTAGTTCCGCATCGCCTGGCTCCGGCCCCGGCTTGTGATTCAGCCGGAACTTCGGCGCCCGCGCGCCCGACACCAGCAGCGCCACCGGCGGCGTCCGCTTT
>JAJYKC010000482.1 GCA_021788955.1 Acidobacteriota bacterium | reverse complement strand
TGGTTCGATTTTGTTTCATCCGGTCGAAGGAAAAATCCGCCAAAGCCATCCACGGCCGGACCTTACCCTCGCGCCAGGCGGAGAACTTGCGCGAAAACGGAAGGTCGAGGTTGGGAGTCACCTTACCATACAAATGCTCGAAGCTTGGCGCATGCACGTACTGAACGGCGCGCAGGCCCAGGTCAGCCTCATTGTTGGTGGTCACGGCGCAATCGAAGTCCGGACGCAGGCGTTTCGCGTTGCGCATCAGGTAGCAATATGGCTGAATGCTCCCGGCATCGGGGTCCAGCGCGAGGATTTTGCGAATCGCTGCCGGGATGTACCGCGCGTGCATGTCAATCGGATCGAGCGAGGTTCCGAAGAAGCGATTCAGCGCGGGGAGATCGAATGGCTTCGTGGTGAGCAGAGTGACTTCGTAATCCCGGCGCAGAGCCTGGAGGGTCCACGCCAGGACACCGCAAGCGCCGCCATGGGGCTGGATGTCATTGTGCACTACCAGAACGCGAGGACGTTTAGACACCGAACCACCGGAGGTATTTGAGTTTGTTGATCAGCACATTTCCTAAGTCGCCGGCTTCGCCGGTGCGGACCTTCTGAAGAAGGTAACGGCAGCGGTGTTTCCAGCGGCGGGAGCGATAGCCGGGGATGAGAATCTCGCGCTTCTCGCCCGGGCCTGGCGGCTCATTCCGAATGATGTTCGAGAGAAACGGGAAGAGTTGGTACTTCTCGAGCACGAGGCGGCGGGCCGCTTCGAGTGCCGGGAGGCGGCGCTCCCATTCGTCGCGCGCCAGGAGCTCGCGGATGCGCTCGATGACCGAGGCGGGATCGGCGGCGTTGACTCGAATGAATGACTCTTCCGGAAAATACTCTTCGAGATTCGTGCAGCCGTAATACAGCGGGACGGTCCAGGCGAGGAAGCAGTCGGCAATTTTCTCGGTCCAGAGGTCGGGTCCCGGGCAGTTCTCGATGGCGAGCGAGTATCGATACGGCGCCAGCGCGTCCCACTTGCGGGGAATCCAGCGGATGCCGCGTCCGAAGAGGTCGACGGGCGGCGCCTGCGGAGCTTGGAGAGCCTGCCGGAGGACGGTTCGAATGCGGTGGCCGGGAAGGAAGGTGAGGTTGCTCGCGATCCAGGAAACGCCCACATCCTTGGAAGGGATTCGGGCGGCGGTCAATTCGTCGTAGGTCAGGCCGGCTTCCCAGGGCATGGCGGGTTGCGAGGCGATGTACTTTGACTCGGACAAAGGCGAAAAATGCGTGTAGACCCGCGCGTATGGCTCGTGCCCTTCAATCAGCCAGTCGTAGAGCCCCGGCACGTAGGGCTCCTGCATGATCGCCCAGACCCGGCGCGGATCGCAACGTGCTGTGACGGGTTCGAGTTTCCGGTTATTCAGCATGACGAGGTAATCGCAGTCGTGGACTGGGTCCGTCGTGAAGCGGATTCCGTTCCAGACTCCCGCGCCGCCCGGCGTCTGCCTCAGCAGGCGTGAGCAATCCCAATCGGAGATGATGCGGACCAACGGTGCTTCGGCGGCCATGTTCGGTCAGCTTCCTTCCGAGTACGAGGCCGGCGAACGTTGTGGAGAAGCCTCGCGGGTAAGATCGCCGTAGAGATTGAGCAGGCGTTGGGCGATGGCTCGCCAGTCATAGCGCGTCTCGACGAGCTCGCGTGCGGCCGCGGCGAGGCGTTGGCGTAGGGCTGGCTCGCGGAGCAGACGGGTCACGCAGTCCGCATACTCCTCGGGCCGGTCCGAAATGAGGAGGTGATGATCGTGCTCGACATCGAGCCCTTCGCATCCGATTGTGGTGGAGACAACGGGCCGCCCGAGCGCCATCGATTCGAGGATTTTCAGGCGCGTGCCTCCGCCGGCGCGGAGGGGAACGACGTTGACTGCGGCTCGTTCATAGTAGGGGCGCAGATCGGCGACGGAGCCGGTGACTTCAATATCCGGATCGGCGGCGAGGCCCCGGACACAGGGCAAAGGCGAGTGGCCGGCGACGATGAATTTCACATCGGGAACTTCGGCGCGAATGCGCGGGAGGATGGAGCGGGCGAAGAAGACGGCGGCGTCTGCGTTGGGCGGATAGTTCATCACGCCGGTGAAGAGCAGCGCGGCGCCGCCCGGCGGGAGCGGTCGCAAAGTTTCGCAGTCAACGCCGTTTTCGATAACGGTGGGATGAAGCGGCGCAACCAGCGTGGTGAGAAGTTCGCTCTCGCGGGCGGAGACGGTGACGATTGCGTCGTAGCGCCGCAGGTAGTGGGCTTCGGCGCGGCGCATGAGCCAGGATTTCAGGCGGTAGGCTGCGCGAGTGGCGGGATTCGTGGACAGGCTTGCCATGCGGCGGTATTGGTGGAAGGCGACGTTGTGCAGAGACAGGACGGTGCGGGTGCAAAGCGATGGGGGCAGGGCGTCGCGGTAGGCGGCCAGCAGCGAATGCTCGATCTGAACGATGTCCGGTTGTTCCGCTTGGGCCATTGCGGCGAGCCGCGCGGCGGCCTCGGGATAGAAATTGCGCCAGGCGCCGGCGGGGATGTGCGCGAGACCGCCGAGGGGAGGCATGCGGCGGGGCATTTCCCAGGTCTCGACGCGGGCGCAGATCCGGGCAAGTTCGCCGGGAACGGTTACACCGCCAGGCGGGATCAGACTGAAGAGGGCGATCTCGGCGTGGCGGGAAATCTCGCGGATCAGGTGAAAATCGCGCTGGCGGAAGCCGGTGTCCGGCGGATAAGGCAACCCGAAGGTCACCCAGAGAACTTTCATGCGTCGATGACCCGGGCGGCGGGGCGAAGGAAGGCGCGGGTACGCGAAAAGCCGTGCGAGAGGGCGCCGGCCGCGACGCCGAGTCCGCTGTAGAGGTAGCTGAACCAGCACATCAGCGACGAACACAGCGCGAACCGCGGACCGCCTTCCCGGTACGTAAGCGCGAGGAATTTCGCGTTGAGCGCGAGGAAGAGGATCGACAGAGCGGCGGCGGCCCAGGCGTGGCGGAAGAAGACGGGGCACACGAGCAGGAGGAACGCGACGGGGACGCTGAGCACGTTGTTCCAGCGGGTGTTGAGGTCGTTGCGGAAGACGCCGCGGGCGAGCATGAGGCGGGTCCACGGGATGGCGCGGCCGGCAACGTCCGAGCGGATGAGGCTCGAGAAGGAGTAGCGCTTGCAGTGCGTGAACTGCAGGTCC
>JAJYKC010000481.1 GCA_021788955.1 Acidobacteriota bacterium | reverse complement strand
GGTAGGCGGATTCGGGGATGAGGAGGGTGGTGACGAAGCTCGACAGGAGCAGGAAACCGCCCATGATGAAGGCGGCGGTGCTGAGGAGCTTGCCCGTGGCGCGGATGCGCCCGGCGGGGCGGCCTGCGGCGTCGATAGCGGGTTCGCCTTCGGGCTTGATGAGCGGCATCACGGAGACGCCGGTTTCAAAGCCGCTCATGCCGAGGACGAGTTTCGGGAAGGCAATGAAGGAGGCCAGCGCGATGCCGGTCCAGTCGCCATGGACGGCGAGAGAGGCGTGCCATTGGGCGATCATCGACGGGTGGGCGAGGATTTTGGCAAGGCCGTAGAGGAGCACAACGGCGTTGAGGAGGAGGAAAGGGATGGCGAGGAGCGAGGCGACGGCGATGGCTTCCTGGAAGCCGATCAAGAACACGACGGCAAGGACAATGAGGAGGCCGAGCGTGAGGCTCATCTGGGCGTTGCCGAGGAAGGGGTGGAGGAAGGCGTTATGGACGGCGTGGGTGGCGGCGTCGGCGGCCGAGAGCGTCATGGTGATGACGAAGTCGGTGCCGGCGAAGCCGATTAGAACGAGGACGAAGATTTTGGAGGCCCAGCCGGAGAGCAGGTTCTCGAGCATGGCGATGGAGCCTTGGCCGGCGTAGGAGTAGCCGGCGACTTTGCGGTAGACGGGGAGCGCTCCGAGGACGGTGGCTGCGACGAGGATCAGGGTGGCGACGGGTCCGAGCGTGGCGGCGGCGATGAGGGCGATGCCGGCCTGGTAGACGAGGGAGGAGAAGTAGTCGACACCGGTGAGCCACATGACGGAGAGCCACGGGTAGGTGTGTTCCTCTTCCGGGGTTTCATCGAGGCGGCCGCCGCCCAAGAGCCAGCGCGAGACGGCGTTGCGGGGCGGGCGGGTTTCGGGGGTGGGGAGTTTTGGGAGATTGGGGATGGCGGTCGTAGGCGAGGCGGGCGCGGAATCAGGCATGTGGGTGCTCTCCGGGCGATCGCGGGAGGCTTGGTCGGGCAAGGGCCAGTATAACGTTGTGAGGCGGGCGAACTTGCGAATCTTCCGCGGCGTAGCACAATAAGAATAGACTTGAGGGAGACATGAAACTTATCGCGATTGTGGTTCTCGTCCTGTTGTTGTTCGGTGGGCTGATTGTTTTCGGCACGGTGAAGAGCACTTACAACAACCTGGCCACGGAGAGGGAGGCGATTAACGCGCAGTGGGCCCAGGTGGACGTCGCGCTGCAGCGGCGGTCGGATTTGATCCCGAACCTGGTGGAAACGGTGAAGGGGTTCGCCAAGCACGAGGAGACCGTGTTTAAGGACATCGCCGACGCCAGGTCAGCCCTGCTGGGGGCGAGGTCGCCGCAGGAGAAGATTGCGGCGAACGGCCGGCTGGACCAGACGCTGGGACGGCTGCTGCTGCTGCAGGAGAATTATCCGCAGTTGAAGTCGAACGAGAACTTCCTTCGGCTGCAGGACGAGTTGGCGGGGACGGAGAACCGGATCGCGGTGGAGCGCCGGAAGTACAACGAAGCGGTGCAGCGGTACAACACCGACATTGCCTTGTTCCCGGCGAACATCATTGCGGGGATCTTCAATTTCCAGCACAACGACGCCTATTTCAAGACGGAGCCGGGAGCGCGGAACGCTCCGAAGGTACAGTTTTAGGGGGCTACGCGATGCCCGGTCCGCGGATGGCTTGGGACGTGGAGCGCTACGAGGCCTCGCACGGTTATGTGTGGGACTACGGGGCGGCGCTGCTGGATCTGCTTGCGGCGGGGCCGGGGGAGCGAGTGCTGGATGTGGGCTGCGGGAGCGGGCAGCTAACGTCGCGCATCGCGGAGGCGGGCGCGGCGGTAGTGGGCATCGACGCTTCGCCCAACATGATCGCGCAGGCCCGGATCAATTTTCCGAATTTGACGTTCGTGCTGACGGATGCGGCGGCGTACCGCGCGGAGGCGCCGTTTGACGCGGTGTTATCCAACGCGGCGCTGCACTGGATGAAGCCGCCGGAGGCGGTAGCGAGGGCGATTGCGCGGGCGTTGAAGACCGGCGGGCGGTTTGTGGCGGAGTTCGGCGGACGGGGGAACGTGGAGGCGGTGGCCGAGGGGTTGCGCAATTGTTTGGGGATCACACGGGCCGCGGCGCGGAACCCCTGGTATTTTCCTTCGATCGGCGAGTATGCGACTGTGCTGGAGCACGCCGGGCTCGAAGTGACGGCGGCTTCGCTGTTCGACCGTCCAACGCCGGTGATGGGCGAGGCCGGGCTCCGGGACTGGCTCCAAATGTTCGCGGCGACGTTTCTGGAGGGCCTTTCAGCGCACGCGCGGGAGAGCTTGTTTGTGCGGATGGAGACGCTGCTGTCACCGGCGATGTACCGCGACGGAGCCTGGCAGATCGATTACCGCCGGCTCCGCGTGGTGGCGAAGAAGGTGGACTGAGGGTCAGCCGGCACGCCGGATTTCTTCGCGGATGACGCGGCGGAGGGTGGCTTCGAGGGACTCCTGCTTGCGTCGCATGACGCTTCGAAGGGTGTCGTTAATCAGGGTCTGATAGCTGCCGCTTCCGGCATCGTCGACCTGTTGGCGGAACCAGCCGAGGATGTCATCGTCGAGGCGGATAGTAACGCGGGTCTTGCCGGGCGGCGGCTTTAGGACCGCGCCGCGGCGGCCTTTGCTGAACTCATATTCCTTCTTCATATTGCCCGGTGGCAGCGCAGACGAGTCGCACGTCCTGCTCGCTGTGTACGATTGTACACCACGGTGTCTATCGCAGCGACCCACGCTGGGCCCGGACCTTGCTCAAGGCTTCGTCGAGGGTGCCGCCGAAGATGAGTATTTTAACTTCGTAGGCGGCGCGCGCCCCGTGGGCGAGCGCCCGTTCGGGGTCGGCGTGCTGGCAGGTTAGTTCGGGGTTGGTCCAGACGTTGGCGGAGTTGCGCGAGAAGGTGGCTTCAACCCAGGCGCGATCCGCGGAGAGCGTCGCGAGCATCGGCAGATCGACCGCGCGGGAGTTGTAGTAGTAAGTCATGCCGTCGGCGCGGTGCTGGACGCGCTCCGTTGGAATCGGGGCCGCAAATGAGGCGAGGTAGCGCAGAGGGAACCAGTTCGCCAGAGGCATCGTCAGGCGGGCCGGAGTTTCAGAAGCGAGGAGAGCGAAGCCGTCTTTGTGGTGAACGTAAGTTCGCTCGAGGCGGGG
>JAJYKC010000480.1 GCA_021788955.1 Acidobacteriota bacterium | reverse complement strand
CCGGCTTCAATTACATCGCTACCGCCCGCCGGCCGGACGAGAAAGCTGCGCGACGATCAACGGCTGCGACGTAGGCTGCGCCGCGCCCTGCTCGCTTTCCAGCGTCACGGCGACGGCGGCGGTCGCGGCCACATCCACCGCGCCCCGCTGGATGTGAATCGCCGTGCCGTTCGCTTCGGACTGGAACAGCCCGGCGGGCGCGGGCTTGCCGGTCTTCGGAATCACCCACATCTCATACAGCTTGCCCAAAGGCGCCGGAGCCAGATTCGAGGCGATCAGCAGCACGCCCTGGCCGGGATTCACGAACACCTTGCCTCGCGGCGGCTGCGGCTGACCCGCCCCGAAGTCGGTTTCCTGCGTATTCGGACCACTAACGATGGCGAGCGCTTCGTTCAGCCGCGCCACCTCTCCGTGCTCCTGCCGCAACTGGCTCTCCAGCCGAAGCGCTTCCCCGCCCGCGCGCTGATACTCGAAGCCGAAATACACCGCCGCCACGAGCGCGAATGCTGCGGCGCCCGCCCACACCGGAACCCACGGAAATCGACGCGTCTCTACGCCGGCCGATGCCAGGATTCTCCGGCGAAGGCCCGAGGAAGGCTCGGCCGCAGGAGCGGTGCTTGCGAGCAGCGCGCTAAGCTCGATCGCCTTCTTCACACCCCCGCGGCACGCCTCGCACCCGCGCTCCAGGTGCGCCGCGATCTCGCTGCGTTCCGGCTCTTCGGCGATGCCCAGCGCGTAAAGGTCGTAATGGTCGCGAAGCTCTTCGCAGTTCATGGCGCCGCTACTCCCATTTCACTGCGCAGGACATTCAGCGCCGCGCGCACCCAGGTCTTCACCGTGCCCAGCGGCTGGCCCATGCGCTCCGCCATCTCCGACTGCGACAGACCCTCGAAATAAGCAAGCTCGATCACCTGCCTCTGATTCGGCGAGAGCTTCTCCATGGCGCTCTTAACGCGGCGCGAGGAATCCGACCTGAGGATATCGTTCTCCAGGTCCTGGTAGAGCGACGGACGCTCGATCTCCTCCACATCCGGCGCATGGCGTTCCCGCGCTGCCGCCGACCGCAGATAGTCGAGCGCCCGGTTGCGCGCGATCGTAATCAGCCACACGCCGATCGAACCCTTCTGCGTATCGAGGCTCCCGATCCGTGTCCAGACGCGGAGGAACGTCTCCTGCACAAGGTCTTCAGCAATCGCGGCGTCGCGCACCATGCGGAATATCACCGAATACGCGACCCGGCCGAAGCGGTCGTAGAGTTGACCGAGCGCCTTCGGATCTCGCCGCTTCAGGCGCTCCACCAGTTCCGCGTCGCCGGGGGTGCTGAGAAGATTGAGAAAAAAAATGAGCGGCAGTGCGAACAATAGAAGTTCCTCGGCCGGACGCATCCTGGCTGTTATGGTATACGAGGCCGGGGCCGATTTGGATTGGATCGAAATTCCGGTGCGGCCGCGCTCAGCCCCGTGTCTGCACCAGCCGGTAAATCTGTGCGGCGTATTTCTCCACCGTGCTGATGCCGATGCCCGGAACAGCGAGCAGTTCCGCCGCGCTCGCCGGACGCCGGGCGGCCAGTTCTTTCAACGTCCGGTCCGTGAGAATGCGAAACGCCGGCACGCCGCGGCGCTTGGCTTCGGCCAGTCGCCAGTCCCGCAGCGCGCTCTCGACTCCGTCATCGGCGGAGGCGGACGCGTCGAACTCCGGCTCAGCGCGAGGCCTTCGAGGCGCGGGCGCCGCGCCCCGCTTCTTCGCCACCTTGCCCTTCTTGCTCCGCTTCTTCTACGGCGCGTCGGCAACAGGCTGCGGGGATTTCATCTGAAAATCCAGTTCCGGCATGCCCTCCACCGCCTGGCCGTCGCGGCTCAACGCTGCCTTGCGATAAGGAATCGTCTTGCCGTCCTTTTCAAACGTCGCCTCGGTCAACCGCACCAGACCCGAACGCGCCAGCGCGCCCAGCACCTCTTCAAACTCGTCGCGAGAGAGTTCTTCGTGGGGCAGCAGTTCGCTGTAAAGCCTTCCCGTCGGACGCACTCCTTCCTCGCGCAGCGTCTCGATCACGCGTAGCGCCACGTCGCGCTCGGCCCCGGTCGCCTCGCGAAACCGCTGCCCGATGCAGTCCTGCGGCGCGCAAAAATCGCAGATCCCGCACTTCTTCTCCGCATTCGCCAGATCCCCGAAGTGCCGCACCAGCGCCGCCATCCGGCATTGGTTGCTCTCCACATAGCGCAGCATCATGTCAAGCTGCTTCTGCCGCTGCCCGACCTGCGCCAGGTACGGCTCGCGCCAGTGGTCATGCCCCCGGCTGACGTTTTCCGCGAAATCCACCTGTGCGCCGCCGTGAATCCACAGCTTCTCAAGCGCTTTATCGAGCGATTCTTCATCCATCCGGAGCCTTCGGCGAAGTTCGTCTTTCGCCACCGGTTCATCGCCCAGGCGATTGTAGATCGACTCGAGCACCTTCACGTCCGGATAGTCGCGCTCGAAGAAAAAGTCGTGCGTGCGGCGGTCTGCATAAGAGTGCATCAAAATGGTGCGGCTCTGTACGCCATCGCGTCCCGCGCGCCCGATCTCCTGGTAATACGCTTCCAGGCTCCCCGGCAGCGCCGTGTGAATCACCGTGCGGACGTCCGGTTTATCGATGCCCATGCCGAACGCGATGGTCGCCACCATCACCTCGATCCCGCCCGCGACAAACTGCTCCTGCACGCTCGCGCGATGGCTCGCGTCGAGCCCCGCATGATATGCCCCCGCCGGAAAATGCCGGTTCAGCGTCGCGGCCACGCTCTCGGCCTGCTGCCGCGTCGGCGTGTACACAATCGCCGGGCGCCGCGCTTCGTCAAGCAGCAGTCGCTCGGCCAGCGCCGCGCGCTGCGAAGGCGCGACTTCCACCACTTCCACCGCAAGGTTGTCGCGCCGGAACCCGTGAATGAATCGCGCCGGCTTCTCCAGCCCCAACTGCACCGCGATATCGTCCTGAACAATCGGCGTCGCCGTCGCCGTCAGCGCGATCACCGGCGCCGGCCGCAGGTTGGGTAGATACTGGCCCAGCATCCGGTAATCCGGCCGGAAATCGTGTCCCCACTGGGAAATGCAGTGCGCTTCGTCGATCGCGATCAGGCTGGGCTTGCGCTTGGCCAGCATCTCCGGAAACCCGGTCACGCGCAGACGCTCCGGCGCGATATAGAGAAACTGCAGCGCCC
>JAJYKC010000479.1 GCA_021788955.1 Acidobacteriota bacterium | reverse complement strand
GGCGGCGGCGCTACGCCAAGCGGGATTGGTTCGTGGGCTCCGTTGGCTTGCGGCGAGCTGCGAGTGGCGAAGAAACTTAGGCAGGCGACTAAGGTGACGATCGCCGCACGGGCGGATCTATGATTCGGTCTGGTGGCCGGATCTATGGCATTGCCTTGTGAGCCGGGTTTGGGGTTGCTTGGCATTTTGTACTTCTGAACGTTCGTTCTATCGGTGGCGCGGCCATTTGTGCTGCATCCGGGGACGCCAGGAGTCTAGCATGGCGTCAGCTTGCGGCCGGGATGCTGGTTGGGCCAACGTATCAATGGTTGGGAGTCCGGATCGGCAGGGGCGGGGGTTGAGCCGAGAAGGCGGATCGCGGGGATTGCATGGAACGTATTGGAAGATCCGCGATTTTAGCGGACATACGGGTATGGAATCTGCGCTGAGTCAGCGCTTGACAGAACCGGACCTCCACACTAACCTTGCACAGAAGGGAGGGTTTGGTCGATGCCCAAGTATATGGTCCAG
Source organism: Acidobacteriota bacterium (assembly GCA_021788955.1). The sequence goes on along the minus strand of JAJYKC010000479.1, from coordinate 2,689 downwards.
GCCCGGTACACCGCAGAAGGCCTCAAGGGTCTCATCGAGGACTCTGGTTCCGGCCGCCGCGCCGATGTCCAGGCGGCGGTCAAGTCGGTCGGGGGGAAAGTCGATGGCTTCTACTATGCGTTCGGTGAGGACGACGTGTTCGTCATCGTGGATCTGCCGAACAACATCGCGGCGGCCGCGCTGGCCATCAGCGTCTCGCGAGCTGGCATGGTGCGGATTCGGACCACGCCTCTGCTTACGGTCGAAGATGTCGATCGAGCCCTCCAGATCGAAGCCAAGTACCGCGCGCCGGGGGAATAGCACGTGTTTGGGTGACATGTACGCGGCGATCACCGCCGCTGTCAACTCGGCAGTGTGGTGCTGCCTGCACCATGGCGGCAGTCTGTGCCGCAATCCGTATCACTTGTTGCGGGCGCATCCCCGGTTGGGAATGACCTCGTAAGAACTGAACGTCTGGCCGGCGGCAGGGCACGTGGTGGTCTCCGAATATAGTGAATTCGAGGGTGACCTGTGACGCGGTCCGGAAACGGGTGTAGAATCGGCAGCCATGGCCACAGCCGCTCGTTATCACCTGGACGAAACGAATCTGGAACGGCAGCGGTTGCTAGCGAAGGTGCTGAACCCGTTTACGCGGACGTTCGTGGCGCAGGCCGGTCTGCCGGCGGGGGCGCGTTGTCTCGATGTGGGGTGCGGAATCGGGGAAACAACGCGGTTGCTCGCCTCGGTCGCGCCTAACGCTGAATGTGTCGGGCTTGAAAAGGATGCCGCGCTGCTTGCGGCGGCCCGGCGACAGAGCGATGAGCCGCGCGTTTGTTTCCAGGAAGGTGATGCGACCCAATTGCCGTTTGGCGACCACAGCTTCGACTTCGTGTTTGCACGGTATTTGATGATGCATTTGCCCCAACCCGGCGATGCCATTCGCGAGATGCTCCGGGTTGTGAAGAAGGGTGGAACGGTCATGCTGATTGAGCCCGATTTCTCGTTCCATGCCACCCACCCGCCGAGTTGGGCCTACGAACGGCTGCCGGAACTGCTCCGCGCGCTTCTGCCGGATCCGTTCATCGGCCCGAAACTGGGCCATCTGCTTCGTCAGGCCGGCGCCGGGGAGATTCATTTGGACGCTGTTGGGCGCATCGAGCAGGGCAGCTCGGACGTGCGCCGGTGTTGGCGGCTGACTGTGGAATCGATGGGGCCGGCGATTCTGGCCAAGAACATCCTCACGCCCGAGGAGCTGGCGGCCGTCGTCGCAGAGCTTCGTCGCGTGGAGGACGATATCGACTCGGTTCTGCTGTGTAACCCAAATGTCTGTGCGTGGGCGCGGACCTGACGGGACGCAGCCGCGCAGGAGGACCGGCGAAGTAGCGCAGCCGCCGTTCCTCGTCCCCTTCCCGGGGTCTTCTCCGGCCCGTGCGCACTGATATATTCGCAGGGAGTAACGCTTAAGAGATGACTCGCCGCGATTATCTTAATTCCACGCTTCTGGGTTCCGGCAGCCTTTTGCTCTCAGGCGTTTCGCCGCGGGAATTGCTGGGGCGGGAGGATTGGGACGGCTACAGCGGCGTGGGGGACTACGCGGGGTCGAACGGGAACACTTACGAGGTTCTGACGGACGGGCATAAGATCCGCGACCATGCGTTTCAGCCGATGCCGGACAACGTGATCGACACCGGCGAGGAGTACGACTGCGCGGTGATCGGAGGCGGGATCAGCGGTCTGGCGGCGGCGCTTTTCTTCGGCCGGCAGACGGGGCCGCGGCGCACGTGCCTGGTTCTCGAGAACCACGGGGTGTTCGGCGGTGAAGGACGTCGCAACGAGTTCCAGGTGGATGGACAACGGCTGATCGCGCACCAGGGTTCGGCGATGTTTTTTCCGCCGCTCGACGGGACGTTCCTGGCGAGCTTTTACGATTCGATCGGCATCGACTACCGGCTGTTCCAATATCAGTCCTGGGCCGGCCACGAGCCCGAGGTCCCGCTGGGACGAACCTCGTACACGCGGGGCGGAGCAAACTTCGGCTTATTCTTTGGCGCGAAGTTCGGCCATCCGAAGGGCCTTTGGCTGATCGACCCTTGGGGGAAAAAGCTGGACGGAGCGCCGATCCCGGAGTCCGCGCGAAGGGAAATGCTGGCGGTGCACGCGTCGAAGACGGTGTTGCCGAAGCGGCATGGCGACGCGCTGTCGCGCCAACTGGACAGCATGACGCTGGAGCAGCACCTGATGGAGACGTGCGGCGTGAGCCGCGAGACCATCCGGACCTTTGTTTCGCCGCTGGCCGGCGGAGGGTCTGGCCTGGGCGCCGATGCGCTCTCGGCGTATGCGGAGTACGCCGCGGATGTTCTGCTGCCGTGGAAATACGACGTGGGCGCGCAGATGTTTCCGGGGGGCAACGCGGGGGTTGCCCGCCAAATCACGAAGGCTCTGATTCCGGATTCGATCCCGGGGGAGGCAACGCTGAAGAACGTGTGCCGGTCCCACGTACACTTCGCCGCGCTTGACCGGGCGGGACAGCCGGCACGCGTTCGGCTGCGGGCTACGGTGGTGCAGGTTGAGCACGAAGGGAAGCCGGAATCGGCGGGCGCGGTGCGGATTGTCTACTTTCAAAACGGCAGACTGTACCGAGTCAAAGCCCGCAGCGCGATTATGGCCGGCGGGAGTTGGACGACCAAGCACATTGTGAAAGGACTGCCGC
>JAJYKC010000007.1:7917-15916 GCA_021788955.1 Acidobacteriota bacterium | reverse complement strand
TGCTCCGCGTCCGGCTATAAATCTTGTAGTCAGTAGATTCCTGCTCTCAGGAGTCCAACACTCGTAGAATCAGCCAACTCCCTCGCCAACGGGGGTGGAACTCCGGACTAATCGCCCGGCTGAGCGCTACCCGAAACTCCCACCTTCCGAGCGAAGCCACAGTACAATTGTGGAATAGCCATCAGGTAATCTCGGCTCCTCTCCAATGAGATCTTCGATCACAACTCTCCTGGTCTCCGCAGGAATTCCGATCCTGCTTGGAGCCCCACCGCCCCAAGCGGCCGCGCCGCCCCTGGTCGCAGTCAAGTTTCTGAGTCTCTTTGATGAGCTTCGTTCCGCCGAATCACGTACTGGCGGCGCCGCTCCTCATGTCGCATTCCAGCTTGCGGAATCCGAGATCAACGAGTACTTGCGCTATTCCCTCAGAACGACACCGCGGCCGGGACTGGATTCAGTGACCGTGAAGCTCTTCCCGCACAACTATGTTTCCACCTTTACGGTGGTCGATTTCGACGCCGTAGAGCGCTGGCGGCCTGGCGCCATTCCTGCCCTGTTACGGCCACTCCTACAGGGTAAGAAATCGGTTTGGGTAGACTTCCGCTTTCAAGCGGCTCACTCCAGGCTCACTTTCTCGGTCGAAAAGGCGTATTATCAGAACACTCGTCTCCCGGCGCTTCTCGTGGAAAAGATCATCCAGATTGTAGCTGCTCGTCAGCCCGAAAGGTTTGATACCACCAAGCCACTGCCGATCCCGTTCGGTTTGACGCAACTGTGGAGCGCCGACCGCGTCATCCACGGAGAAAACTAGCGCATGTTTGCCCTGGCCGAGGGGTCGATTCCTGCTAAGCCATTGAAAAACAAGCTGGCATCCGGCGAGTGGAGCAAAATGTAGTGCCAAATATTCTCTTTAATTCGCCCACTCTCCGCTTGCCTCTGGTCGCGTATATGTAGTGTCTATATAGCAGTCCGTGGTAATAATGAGATCGGCGCTCCAAACAACATGTGACCTTATAAATGTTCTGAGCGTCTATATGGCATGGTGATGGGAACCCGGCATTCTACAAGAAGAGCCCTTATGGCAGACCCAGCATGGCGCCAGGCGTCTACTTCCGCTCTCTTCTGATCGGCTACTTCGAGGGGCTGGACTCGGAGCGCGGGATTGTATGGCGGACGGCCGACTCCCTGCCGTTACGGAAGTTTCTGGGCTACGCGCTGGACGAGACGACGCCGGACCACTCCACGATTTCGCGCACGCACCGTTTGTACTGGCTGGAGACACACAAAGCGGTGTTCCTGTGGGTGCTGAAGATTCTGGGGGAAGCGGGACTGATCAGCGGGCGGACGGTGTCGATTGACGCCACCAGTTTGGAAGCCAATGCGGCTCTGAAGAGCATTGTGCGGCGCGACAACGGGCAAGGCTACAACGAGTATCTGAAGGAGTTGGCCCGTGCGGCCGGGATCGAGAACCCAACCAAGGAACAGTTGGCGCGGCTGGACCGGAAGCGCAAGAAGAAAGGATCGAATCAGGAATGGAGGAGCGCCAGCGATCCGGATGCGCGGATTACCAAAATGAAGGACGGGCGCACGCACCTGGCCCACAAGGCCGAGCACGCCGTAGATCTGACGAGCGGCGCGGAATTTCGGAGCCAGTCCCCGCTTTTCCGACTCGACGAGTTTTGGCACGGGCCGATAGCACTATGAACCATTTTGTCAATAGAGCTAACAAAGTAAATAAGCGAATTGTGCTATAGATGGTGAACGTGACGAACCAGCGGCCCGGCGGAAACGGATCCCAGACGGGACTGGCGAACCGGCTGCGGATTCTGCGGCTGATCCGGCGGGGCCCGACGGCACGCTCGGAGCTGGCGGTGGAGACCGGCTTGACGCGCGCCGGCATTTCGCTGATCGTCTCGCGCCTGGTGGAGCAAGGGCTTCTGGTGGAGACGGGCTGGCGAGGCAGCGCCGGAGGACGCAAGCCGGTTCTGCTGGAGTTGCGGCCGGATTACGGCTTTGCCATGGGGCTCACGATCGCGCGCGCCGGCGCCGAAATCGGGCTGGTGAACCTCAAAGGCGAACTGCTGTGGCAGACGCCGCTCCGCTCCGAATGGCCGTCGCGCAGGGTGGCGCTGCTGGATATCAAGCAGGTGCTCCGGCGGGCGCTGGCTTCACGGCGGGTTGCGAACCGCAGATTTCTGGGATTGGGCATCAGCACGCCCGGCCCGGTGGACGTGACCACGGGCACGATTCTGAACCCGCCGCATTTCGAGCTGTGGCAGAACGTGGCCATCTGCGAGGAAGTGGCGGGCGTGGCCGGGCCGGGAGCCTTCCTGGCTAACAATTCGCAAGCGCTCACGATGGCCGAGAAGGCGTACGGGAAGGGCCGCGACCACAGCAGCTTCGTGCTGCTGGTGGTGGAGCGGGGGATCGGCGCGGGGATCGTTCACGGCGGGGAACTTTTTTCGGGCTGGCGGGGATTCGCCAACGAAGTCGGGCACACCTCGATCGATTACGACGGTCCGGTATGCGAGTGCGGGCTGCGCGGCTGCCTGGAATTATACGCGTCGGTGCCGAACGTGCTCCAGCGGCTGCGGAAGACGAAACCGCGCGTGGCGTCGTGGAACGATTTCATCGACCTGGCTTACACCGGGGATACGGCGTGCCTGCACCTGCTGGAAGAACAGGCGCGCGCGCTCGCCACCGCTCTGGTGAACGTGATCAACACGCTGGAGCTGGAGGCGATCGTGCTCACCGGCGATATTCTGTACCGCGGCGAGTTGCTGCGCGGCGCGGTCGAGCGGCAGGTGAACCAGAGCGCCATGAACCGCCGGCTCCGGCACATTCCGGTGTACCTCTCGTCGCTCGACAAACACTCTCCGGTGATGGCGGCCGCGGGCGTGGCGATCGAGAAATTCTTTGCGGGCGACGGCGGCGGGCCGCTGACCGGCGCTACTGTTCGAGCGCATTCACCTCGCGCACGCGGCCGGTACGGGGCGCGATCCGCAGCGTCTTGATCTCGTACGCGCGGAAGCGGCCGCGCCACCGCGTCTTCAGGAACGGCAGGTTCAGCGCGCCTTCGGTCGATTTGCCGTCGGTTTCGTAGCAGCGGACGATGAGGTCGCCTGAGCCGTCTTCCGCCAGCTTGATCGCGGGAGCCACGATGTTGAGCTGGTCGATGGAGAGGAACGATGCGGATTGCGGCCGGGAGCCGAGGTGGATTCCCTGGTAGATCACCGGCAGCGGCGCGGTGAACTCTTCGGCGCGGCGCACCACGGCGCTCTCCCGCCACGAGCCGCTGTGCGGGACCAGCAGCATACGGAAGGTCTGGATGCCCTGGTCCTGCCAGATGTATTCGTGGTCCGGGAGGACGCGCTTGGGCATGTGCAGCGCGTACACGGCGCCGCGCGCGATGGAAATGCGCAAATCGCCACCGGAAACGCTGTAGCCGTATTTGGCGTCGTTGATAATCGCGAGGCCGTACAGCGTGCCCGCGCGGTCGCCGGTCACGTCGATCCAGCGCTGCCCGGGGTACTCGTGGCCATCCGTCAGCCGGACGATGTTTCCGTCCGGCACCTCGTAGGTGGCCCGCGGAGAGTCCACGTCCAGCGGGAAGGAAAATTTCAGGATCTTCTGATGCTCGTGCCAGTCCAGGCGCACGCGCGCTTCCAGTTCCCGCGCGCCCGCGTAGAGATACCAGTCGGTCTCGAGGTTCGACGCGCCGTAGGTGGTGCGCACACGGATGGCCGCCCGCACCGGCCCGTTTTCGAGCACGCGGAACGACGCCTTTCCGAACGCGCCGATTTCGTTGGTGTACGCCGCCACGTTATGGCTCCATGTGTCGCTGAGGTCCTCGATCACCACCGCACGGCCGCCGGTGGCGCCTCCGCGGAAGACCTCGCGGCCGGCCGTTTTATCGAAGATCGCCAGCCCGCCGTCATCGCCGAAGCGGACACGCAGCCGGTTGTTTTCGAGCGTCCGATCCGCGGCGATGGCCGCCCCCGCGGGCGCGGGCTCCGCGGCCGCCGGACGCAGGCGGTACTGGCGGTATCCGAATGCCGGCAGTTGCGCTTGAAATACCAGCCCGTGGCGGTCGCCTGCCACCGTGGTGGCATCGCCGATCTGGTGCGGAACGGGCCGGCCGGCGTCGTCCTCAAGCCGCGATTGGCGGTTCGCCGGCCAATTCAAATCGTATTCCACGGGCGTACTCACCGGCCATGCGTGCGGGTTGAACACGAGCACGTATTGGGATTCCGGGTCCTGCGCCGGCACCTGCCAGGCCAGTTTCTGCGCGGCCATGTTCATGGCGCGGTTGGCCGTATCGAGCGCGTAGCCATGCGCCGCGCGCGCCTCGTCGTAGTGCGACGGCAGCGAGGTGCCCGCCATGCTGTCGTGGAATTGCATGAACAGCACATCTTTCCACGCGCGCGTGAACTCGGCCTGCGGATATGCGCCGCCCCAGGCAAACGATGCTACCGCGGCGATCTTCTCCGCGGTCTGGAGCGCCATCTCGGACGCGCGGTTGCCCTTCTTCATCTCCGATTCCGCCGTGTAGCAGCCCACGGAGTGGAACTGCAAGTCGTCATGCACCACGGGAATCTCCAGGTCCTTGCGCGTGCGCACTTCGGCAAAGTACTTTGCGGGACTGCTGAACAGGATCTGCGGCGCCCCGGGCTGCCCCCTGGCGGCCAGGATGGCGCGAATGCTCTGCTTCGCCGGACCGCCGCCGTGGTCGCCGACGCCGTAGAAGGCCATCAGGTCCTTCACCGCGCTCGGCTGCGTGCGAACGATCTCCGCCAGCCGCGCGGCCTCCTCGCCGCCGTGAGTCGTGTAGCTGATAGGGATGCGGTAGGTCAGGACGCGGCTGCCGTCGGGCGCTTCCCACCAGAACAAAGGGCCGGGCAATTGTTTTTCATTGCGCATCGGCCGCATGAAGACGTAATCGTCCAGCCCCTGGAGCTTCAGGATCTGCGGCAGGGTGCCGGGGTGCCCGAAGGAATCCGGGTTGTACCCGAAGGTGGCCGTGCGGCCGAACAGCCGCTCGAAGGTGCGCTGGCCGTAAAGCCCCTGGCGCAGGAGCGATTCGCCATCCGGCATGTTCACGTCCGGCTCGACCCACCATCCGCCCGCCAGGACGAAGCGGCCATCCTTGACGCGCTGGCGGATTTCGTCCAGCATGGCCGGATCGTTCTGCTCGACCCATTCGAAGAACTGCGCCGAACTTGCGGTGAAAATGAAATCGGGCGTTTCCTTCATGCGGTCCAGCGCCGAGCGAAACGTGCTATGCACCACGGAAAGGGCTTCCTGCCACGGCCACAGCCAGACCGCGTCGATGTGCGCGTTGCCGACCATGTGAAAGCGGTACTCGGCGGCATCCGCGGGCCAGTTCGTTTGTTGCGCGGCACCGCGCGGCGCAAAGCAGGCAAGAGCCAAAAGAACCGCGGTAAGTAAACGCATTTTCATATCCCCATCGCCACGCACAGCGCGGCTGCATCTCCGATCCGTTCATTCAACTCCGCGGGCACGATGCGGCAAGCGGCAGCCGCGCCCGCCAACGCTTCGCGCCCGACCACCGCGCGCGCCGGCGCGAGAATTCTCTCGCCCAGCCGCACGGCCATCCCGCCGATCACGATACACTCCGGATTGAGCACGTCGATCAGGATCGCGAGCGCCTGCCCGAGGCGCTTTCCCGCGGTGCGGATGATTTCGATGGCGACGCGATCACCCGCCTCGGCGGCCTCGCCCACGTCGCGCGCGGTGAGCTTTTCCACGGCGCCGGCGCGATCGAGCGCGGTATCGCGGCCCCTGGCGCGCGCCCGCGCCAGTGCCCGTTGGGCAATCTGCGCCACGCCCCCGCCGCTCGCCCAGCCTTCGACAGACCCGGCCTTGTGGTAGCCGACCGGGCCGTCGCGCGTCAGGCGGACGTGCCCGATCTCGCCGCCAAGATCGGTCGCGCCGTGGTAGAGGCGGCCATCCAAAACGATTCCGGCGCCGAGGCCGGTGCCCATAGTCAGGAAAACCATGTTGCTGGTGCCGCGCCCGGCGCCGTAGCGGTGCTCGGCGACCGCGCCGGCATTGGCATCGTTCTCCAGCCGGCAAGGCGCGCGGAATTCGTCTTCCAGGATTCTGACGATCGGCACGTCCACCCACGTGGACAAATTCGGAGGCGCCTGGATCACGCCGGCGACGCGGTCGAGCGGCCCTCCGCAGCTAACGCCGACGGCCTGCAATCGCCCACGCGCGCCGTACTCCACCAGCATTTCGCACAGGTTCCCGCGGATCAATTCCAGCGCCCGCCGGGGGCCTTGCGCCGGCAGCGTCGGAAACTCGCGGCGACAGAGAACCACGGGAGGCGCGGCGGAAAGCACCAGCGCCGTCTTCGTCCCGCCGATATCCACACCGGCCCACAAATCGTTCCCGGTAGTCATCAGGCCGCAAGCTCCAGTTCCAGGAATTTCAACCAGCCGCGGTAATCGTCGAAGCGGACCGGGCCGCGCGCCGCGAGGTAATGGCTTTTGAACTGCCCGCCGCCTTCAATCGACCAATCTATCAGCCACATCTCCGTGGCTGCGGGCTGCGGAATCGAGCCGGCTTCGCCCACGCCGTTGGCCGCGGTCTGGAAGCGCGCATCGAGCAGCACGGCGCCGGTGCCCGCCCGCCGTACCTGCACCCGGCCGCGAGCGGATACGAGGGTGTCGTTCACAACGACGACGGAATGCCGCCCGCCGCGCGCCTCGCAGCAAATCGCCTGGACATCGCGCTGCACACGCTGGATGTAGTGGAAGGCCATCTTCCGCGTGCCGTAATAGTCCACCACCGCATCCGACACAATCGGCCATCCGTCGCGCAGGTTCCACCAGATAATGCCGCGCTTGCGGCCCTTCTGCTGGCGCCAGAACTCGACGAAGAATTTCATCGCCTCGCCCTGGGTGATCTGGGAAGCCAGAATAAAATCGTCCAGCCGCTCCGGCACGGCGCCGAAGAACGCCTGAATTTGCTTGATCATAAGGTCATTCCGTCCGACAGTCGTGCGCGACAGCGGGTGGAAGCGGACCGATTTCGTCAGCCACTGGTCGTTCCATTCGTGGCTGCGCGTCCAGGGCTGGACGAACGCGGGGTCGAACATGCGATCGAGCGAAGAGCGGGACGGGCAGCCATGGTAGCCGATCTCGCTCGCGAAGCTGGCCAACACGTCGGTATAGAACGGCGCCTTGAAATAGCCGCGCGGCCCCCAGAGGTGCACCTCGGGCATAAGGCTATGGCTGTTGCCGGCCGCCACCACCGCGGGGCTATGGTAGGGCGAACTCGGCAGGTAGGGCCGGTAGGGATCGACGTTTTCGACGGCGCGCGGCAGCACCTCGCGGCTGATCCGGTCATGGTTGGGATCGGCATGCGGCACACCCGACCATGAATAAGCGTCGTCGCACTCGTTGTTGCCCGCCCAGAGCGCCAGACTGGGGTGATTGCGCAGGCGGGCAATCACAGACTCCGCCTCGGCCGCCATGGCGTTCAGGAATTTTTCGTTTTGCGGATAAACGGCGCAGGCCAGCGCGAAATCCTGCCATACGAGAATGCCCGCGCGGTCGCAGAGATCGAAGAAGCGGTCGGATTCGTATACGCCGCCGCCCCAGGAACGGATCATGTTGCAGTTCAGTTCGGTCAACATGGGGAAGACGCGATCGAGGTGGCTGGGGTCGCGGCTGTGCAGCGCGTCCATGGGCGTCCAGTTGGTGCCCTTAACGAAAATCTCCTCGCCATTGACAACGAAGCAAAACTCACCTGGCTTCTCCGGAGTAGTAATGTCGCTGCGGCGCAATTCGAGCGTGCGGATGCCGATCGAGGTCTTATGTTCGTCCACCAGTTTTCCCTCGTGGTCGAACAGCGCCAGGGCGGCTTCATAGAGCGCCGGCTCGCCGTAACCGCGCGGCCACCAGAGATCGGGATTCTGGACAACAACGGTATCCTGTGCGCAGGTGCTCAATACCGGCGATTCATGCTGGTGGAC
>JAJYKC010000007.1:0-7907 GCA_021788955.1 Acidobacteriota bacterium | reverse complement strand
CGATCTTCCCGTTGCGCCGCAGTTCCATGCGGACGCGGTAGCCATCCACCTGGTTGGCATCGCTGGTGAATTGCCAGTCCACGCCTACAGTGGCGCCGCGGCGATTCACCTGGCGCGTGTGCCAGTAGACGGTGGACCAGCGCGCGGGGCCGAGCACCTCCAGCCGCACATCGCGCCACAGGCCGGCGCTGACCGCGCGCGGCATAATGTCCCAGCCGTACATGTGCGGGGCCTTGCGGATAGGCAGGGACTCCCAATGGCCGGCTTGCGCGTACTCCCCGGCTTCGTGCGGCACGCGGTTGCCGGCCGGAACGGCGGGGTCGATGCGCACGACTATTTCATTGCCGCCGCCCTCGCGCAGCACGCCGGTGATATCGTAACGATGCGGTACGAGCATGTTGGCCGGGCGGCCGATGAGTTTGCCATTTACCCAGACTGTACCGAGGCAATCCAGGCCTTCGAAGACCAGGTCGACCTTTTCGCCTGGCCGGACCGCCGGCTTGGAGAAGCTGCGGCGATACCACCACTGGTAATCTTCCAATTTGCGGAGCTGGTAGATCCGGTTGCCCCTCTCGGGTGGATCGAGCCGACGGGCTGCCACCAGATCCAGCTCCACATTTCCCGGCACAGTGGCGGCAATGGTCGGCCAGTCCGCCGGAGGCTGAGCCGCATCCGGCGGCGCGCCGTGTTCCAGTGGGCCATATGTGAGCTGCCACGTGCCGTTAAGACCGATTGACCGGCACGCCGGCGAAAGCTGGCGGTTCGTGGAGTCACCCGCCGGCGCGTCGGCCGGCCTCGCGCCTGCGCCACGCGAAGCCAGCCAAAACCATAACGGCAGCCGCAGCGCGTCGCGCCGCGCCAGCACGCCCGAGCGAATCGAACGATGGCCTGAACTCATCGCCACTCCTTTCCGCCAAACAGACGAGCGGATGGTCTTGTTTATAGCTCCGCACGCGTATCTTTGTCAACCGAGTAAACCAAGTGCGGCGGCGCGGGGAGGACGAGATTAGGTCCGATCCAGTGGGTGACGACTACTTTCCCGCGGATATCGCCGCCTTCTGCTTCGGAGAAGAGGTCAATCGCACAGCAGTGCCGCTTTCGGCCGATCGACCGATGGCTTCGACTACCTCGATGGCCCGCAGGCCGTCTTCACCAGTGATGAAAGAGGTCGAGCCTGCGCGGATCGAGCGGACCAGGTCGCGCAGATATTCGACGCCCAGAATTCCGGCGTATCCGGGGTGAGGTTCTAATTCAAAATCGATGTGACGCCGGGGAGCGGGGGCAAATTCCGGAGCATCGCTGCACACGAACAGCCGCTCGGCAATGCCTTCGAAAGCTGGACTCCAGGAAAGCGCGCCCTGAGTCCCACGGACCGCCAGATACAGGTCGCGACCGTTCGGATAACTGTCCGGCGCGGTATAACTAACATCCAGTGCGAGGACCGCGCCGTGCGAGAAGGTCGCCAGCGCGAAGGAGTTATCTTCGATGTCGTAACTCTCGTTGACCTTCACGTACTTTCCGCTGACCTCGACGATCTCGTCTTCAAGCAGCCAGCGGTACAGGTCGATCCAGTGGACGCCCAGGTTATACATCGGCCCCCCGCCGCTGCGGGCCTTTTCGAGCATCCAGCCGGCGTGGCCTTCGAGATAGCGGTGCAGACGACCCGCGGCGCAGCGGCCTTCGCACCCGATGACGCGGCCCAAAGCGCCGGAAGCGATGAACTGCTTGATCTGGCGCGCCACCGGGTGATAGCGCCAGACGTAGGGTGCCGAAAGTATCACGCCGCCCTTCCTGGCGGCCGCGAGCATACGGCGCGCGCCTGCGGCGGAGGCCGCCATGGGCTTCTCCACCATGACGTGTACGCCGCGGCCGGCGCAGGCGATGGCCGCATCGGGACAGTCGGAATGCGGCAAGAAGATAGCTGCCAGGTCGAGCGCCTCGCGCTCCAGCATTTCGGGCCAGTCCGCGTAACCGCGCAGAGCGAAGTCTTCGGTGAATGCCGCCCGGACGTCCGGATCGCGCTCCGCCGCGGCCACTACGCGAACGCCTTCCACCGAAGCGAAGCTCGCCATGTAACTGCGCGGGTGGAGGTGGCACAGCCCCATCAGACCGACCGATAGCGGTTGCATCCCGGCGGCAGCCATCAGAACTTGCCGTCCCTTGCCTCGAAGTGCGTGGGCTTGTCCAGCATAGCGCCGCCGGCGCGGATCCACGCGGCCACCCATTCGATCATCTGGCCCGCGGTCACGCTGGGGTAGCCGAACAGCCGGTGGCACCGCCCGGCATCGTTGAGGAGCGCCGAATCCGATTCCGCGCCCTCGAAGACCGGCTTCACGCCCAGCAAATCGCCGAATCTTGCGGCCACCGCCCGCACCGACAAAGTTTCCGGGCCGGCGAGGTTCAGAATGGCGGGCGGCGACTGGCACAATGAGAAACTGCGCAGCGCCACCGAATTGGCATCGCCCTGCCAGATCACGTTCACCGCGCCCATGACCAGGTTAATGGGGCGCCCCTGGCTGACCTTCAGACCGATGTCCAGCAGAACGCCGTAACGCAATTCGATGGCGTAATTCAGGCGGAGCAGGCAGACGCGCGTCCCGTTGATCGAGGAGAAGTACTCCAGGAGACGCTCGCGGGCCAGCACCGATTGCGCATATTCGCCGACCGGCTCGGGTGCGGTCGCTTCTGTGGCTCCGCCCGAAACCACGGGCAGCAGCGGATACACGTTGCCGCTCGAAAAGGCCACGATCCGCGAAGCCGGGTAGCGCCGCGCCACCATGGCGGGCAGCCACGCGTTCATGGCCCAGGTCAGGGACTCGGCGCCCGTCGAGCCGAACTTGCGCCCCGCCATAAATATAATGTTCTCCGCGTCCGGCAACCGATCGAGTTGCCCGGGCTCGATCAGGTCGGCGGCGATGGTTTCAATACCGGAGTTGCCGAGCCATCGTTCCGTCTGCGGGTTACTGAATCGCGCGACCCCCACGACACGCTGCCGCGTGCCCGCCTGTTCGATGGCCCGTCGTATACGATGCGCCAGGCTGGGGCCCATCTTACCGGCCACGCCAAGAACCAGATAATCGCCGGAAGACTTGCTTACCGCTTCGATATCGGCCGGGCTGGGGCGCGACAGCTTATCGTCCAGTTCTTGTATCGAGGCGATCATACGAACGGCCATTGTAGGTCCAGTTTCTACCTATGTCAATATATAAATGCGATCTTCTGTCGCTGGGCATTTACTTGGCCTTGTTTCCACGATATACCCGAGCTGTCACGGGCGGGACTGGCCGGGATCGGGGCGATCTTTTCGGAGTCTCGGTACCGAGACCGGAGATTGGCGTGGCTCCTTCACGCCGAGAGGTCCGGGACCTTATAAGGATCGCGGTATTCTCCGCGCAGCATGGAATCAGCCTGCTCGTCGTTCACGAACCGGCGCCGGCCGGCATCGAAGTTCAACGATCGCCGGAGAAGGTAGGAAATGTTTCCGAACAGGCAGAAGGCGGTGGAAAGATAAGTCTCATTTACGTCGGCTGTCTGGATACTACGGTCATTGGCGCGCACGGCATCGACAAAATTCTGGAAGTGGGAAATCTGATAGTTTTCGGACTTATCCACGTCATCCAGCTTACCCAGGTCCGGCTCCGGCGTCTTCTTGCCGCCAAGATATACTTTGAAGCGGCCCTCCCAGTTATCCATCACCATATAGCCATTCGCTCCGTAGAAGGCGAGGCCGGACGTCAGGCCGTCTTCGCCGTTGGTGAAGCGGCCCCGGATTTCCACCTCCATCTGCGTTCCGTTGGCGAACTCGAAGGTCGTGGTTTGCGTGTTCGGCGTCTGTCCCTGATCCTTATAACCATAGCGGCCGCCGGCTGAGAAAATGCGGAGCGGGAATTCCTGATTCAGGCCCCAGCGCGCGATGTCAATGTAATGGACTCCGTTATTACCGAGTTCGCCATTACCAAAATCCCAAAACCAATGCCAGTTATAAGGATGGAGATTCGCGTTGAACGGAACCTTAGGCCCGGGACCCAACCATAGATCCCAGTTGAGGGTGGCTGGTGGGTTCTCGTTGGGCTTGAAGCCGAGGGAGTCTCTTCTTTGATAGTGGACGCAGCGCGCCATGTAGACATCGCCGATCACGCCCGTGCGCAACGCCTGAATCGCGCGGCGGATGTATCCGTTCGAGCGCCTTTGCGTTCCGCCCTGCACGATGCGATTGTATTTCCGCGAAGCGGCGACCATTTGGGCGCCGGAAAAGAAGTCGTGGCAAAGCGGCTTTTCCGCGTAGACGTGCTTACCTGCCTGGCAGCCCCAGATGGTGGCGAGAGCGTGCCAATGGTTGCACGTGGCGACGGTAACGGCGTCGATGCTGCGGTCGTCCAGCGCTTTGCGCAAGTCCTGGTAGAGGGCCGGCTTCTTTGGGGCGAGCGGCGCAAGGTCGGCAGCGCGCTGCTCCAGGCGCGTCCGATCGGGATCGCACAACGCCACAATTTCCACGTTCGGCACCTTGGAGAGGTAGCGAACGTGGTCGCGTCCGCGGCCTCCGCAACCGATGACTGCCACGCGGAGCCGGTCGCTGGCGGCCGCACGGGCACGGGAGGTCCGAAGCAGCGCTTCGCCTCCCAGTGCCAACGAACTTCGGAGCAGAGTGCGGCGGTCGATTTTCAAAACGACTCCTAGAAGACAATTCTAGCCGCTACTTGAACTTCGCGGGCGTAACCGTTCTGGCCGGTAATTTGACCGAACTGGCCGTTAGTCGGGGCGAGGACAGGGTCTCTGAAATTGGCGTGGTTCAAGGCGTTGTAACCCTCTCCGCGCAGTTGCAACTTGACCTTTTCGGTAAGCGTAAAATACTTATCGATGCCGATGTTCCAGATATCTTCGCCGGGGCCGCGAACTCCGGACAGGCGAAGCGGGAAAGTCCGGAGATTATCGGCCAACTGAAGCGACGCGGAGGTAGCGAAGCCGGAGGTGTTGATCCAGTTGTAGATGGACCGGCCCGATCCCATGGGGATGTTCTTGATGTTGCCGTTGAACAGCACATCGCCGAAGCTAAGTGCGTCGCCGCTCTGCGCGGTGATGGTGGTGTTCAGTTCCCAGCCGCCGATCGCGTAGTCGGCCCACTTGGGTAATGTCTTTCCAATAGCATGGCCGCGGCCGACGGGCAACTGCCAGACCTCGCTGATTGCGAGCAGTTGCGGCCGGTCTGCGGTACTGATGCCATACCAGGGCATCGGGTCGCCCGCGTTCAGATAGCCCGTTGCATCCATTAGCTTCGAGTACGAGTAGGATACATTGAGCATAAGTCCGTGGGAGAAGCGCTTGCTGAGCTGTAGCTGGAGCGCATTATAGTGCGAATAGCCGTTGGAGTCGGTTTCCAGAACATTCGCGAACTCCGGAAACGGCGTGAGGAGCTGGCCGCGGGAGATCGTTTTGCCGTAGGGGCTGACCAGACCGTAGAAAGGATCGGAGAACTGCTGGCTCAAATAGTTGATCGCGGTTTGATCGCGCGTCGGCGAGGTGCTCAGGTATTGATTGGGTAGCGCATCTATGTTGCGCACCACCGGCAGGTTGACAGCATGGTTCCCCACATACCCAACATCCAGCATGATGCCGGCTCCGAAGGAGTGCTGGATATCGAACGACCAGCGCTCCGCATACGGAAGGGGGCGATTGAGCGCATAGACACTCAGGGTCTGGCCCAGTTGGGTGGCCAAGCCACCGGCCGCGCCGGAGGGCGCCTGAAGGCCTCCGGGGAACGGGTTGCCCAGCGTGGCGATATACGATAGGCCGTCGTCGATACTGGGCACCATCGTTGTCGTGGAGCTGAAACCGGTCTGAATTGCCGGAGAACGGTAAGTTCCCAGTGTGTCGTAGAAAAGGCCGAAGCCGGCGCGCACCACTGTGTTGCTGTTCACCTGGTAAGCTAGTCCCACGCGTGGGAGAGCTTCGATGGACTGGCCGTGCCAGAGATCGCGGCCGTTGGCTCCGCCCGCAAAGTTGAGTCCGCCGAGCACCTGAAAATCGTTGGCGGGAAGGCCGGGCATGGGATTGGCGGCGTAGTTGGAAATCGCCTGCGCGGCAATCGGGTTCACGGCGGTGTAATCGAAGCCCTGGACGGCGCGGTTATAACGCTCGGTCACCGGCGTTTCGTGCTCCAGCCGGAGCCCAAGGTTGATGGTGAGCTTGGAGCTCACTTTCCAGTCGTCCTGGATGAAGCCGGCAAAATAAGTGTCCTGATCCGCGTAGCTGGCGTTCTGGGTCATTTGGCCTTCGGGAATTCCCAGGAGAAGCGTGGCGAGATCCTGGCCCAACGGCGCTGCCGACGCCGTGTTCAACGGCCCGTTCGTGTAGGTCGAGCCAAAGCTCCAGAGCGGACTGGCCTGCCCGTAGAGCGTGTACAGGTTGGCGCGATTGATCCGGAAATCCACTCCGTAGTGCAAGAAGTGGCTGCCTTTTTGGGTGGCCAGACTTCCCTGGAAGGAGTGAATCAAGCTGGTGTTGGTGGCGTTGGTCGCATAGCCATCGGTTGCCGTGAAACCCGCGAAACGCATGAACGGGAACTCGGCCGCACTCGGCGGGAACAGCGAAGCGAAACCGGACGAAAAGCCGAGTGAAGTGAGGTTAAACCCGGCGCTGGTCGATTGGTCAGGGAACGACTGTTGCGTGAGCCCGTAACGCACGTCCAGAACTGTGCTCGGGCTGATCATGTAGACTTCATCGACTGCCAAGCCCTTGTTGATGCGGTTTTCATGATCTCCCTCGGCAATGTTGTTCGTGCCGAAGTACTGCTCCATCAGCTCATTCCAGTAGTCGTAATCCATGCGCACGAACAACCTGCTGCGCTCGCTGAAGGCATGGTCCACGCGAAGGAAGTGAGCAAAATAATCTTCCGGCGCGCTCTGATACGGCTGGACGTAGTTCCCGTTTCCATTCAGCGCTCCGATCGTGTTCGGCTCGGGATAATAGGTCATAATCTTGGCGGCGATCGGATTAATCATGCTGGTGGGGATGGTGTTACCTGGAAACGGCGAGCGCTGATAAGTCCCGTTGCCCAGCGACGTGGTACTGAAGGGATTGTAGATCTGGTATTGCGAGCCGAGCGCGAGCAAGGAGGAGAAGTTGCCGCTCTTCTCGGCGTCGGTGGGGACGGTACCGTTCAGACTCGAGAATGACTTCCACTTGTCGCCTTCATAGGCGTAATAGAAAAATGTCTTATTGCGGCCGTCATAGACCTTCGGGATGTAGACCGGACCACCCAGCGCGCCTCCGTAGCGGTTGTCCGGGAGATTGGTTCTCGGCTGGCCGGCGCGATTCGCGAAGAAACCGTTCGCGTTCAGGTCCCCGTTTTGAAGAAACTCGTGCAGTTCTCCGTGAACCGTGTTCTCGCCGCTCGAGGTGTTCATGTTGAAGACGGCGCCCATGGTGTGGCCGATGGCCGCATCATAGAACGTCGTCATCACTTTGAACTCGCTGATGGTCGTCGGAGGAGGCGAAAACGCGATGCGCGGAACGCTTCCGGACGCGAAATCGTTGGGTACGCCGTCAATGGTGAACTCGTTGGCGTTCGCCGCGTTACCGTCCGCAACCAGCGTCGAGGTCCCGGCATTGAACGCGGGTTTATGAATGGCAATGGCGCCGCTGTTGACCACGCCGGGAGAGAGTGTCACCAATTCCGCCACGTTGCCCGAGGCGATCGGCAACTCGGAGATATTGTGCCGGTCAACCACCGTGCCGAGAGACGCCGTACCGACGTCCAACTGCGGCGAGGACGCCGAGACCTCCACCGTCTGCGAGACCTCGCCCAACGTCAGGGAGAAATTGAGGACCGTGTTCTCACCGACGCGAACCTCGACCTGTTTCCGCTCCAGTTTGTGGAAGCCTGTCCGCTCCACTGTGACGTCGTAAAA
>JAJYKC010000006.1 GCA_021788955.1 Acidobacteriota bacterium | reverse complement strand
GATCTGTCCGCCGCCGCCTGTTCGTCCAGGTTGCCGATCTCGAGCCCCCGCGCCCGGATCTTCGGCCACATCGTGGGCGCGTGATTCCACATCGTCGCCGCCAGAGACGCAGGCGTGAATCCACGATCCACGATACGGCCGAGATCAGGGCCCACCGTGCCTCCATATCCATTCACGCTGTGGCACTGTATGCATGACAGCGTCACGAAGAGCCCCCGCCCGCGTTCGCTGTCGGCGCCGAGAACCGCCGCCTGGACCGACGCCGAAGACAAGGAGAGCATCAAGAGTGCGCCGCACCACGCCCAACTGCGCTGTACAAGACGCTGCATCATAGCGTGAACCTTAATCCGGTAGTCACTACGTGCGCCCGGAATCCCTCAAACATATAGAACGTCTCGCCATAGCCAAAGTACCGCCACTCGGCAAACAAACTCACACGGCGAGAGACCGGAAGCCAGACGGTTCCAACCGGCTCAAAGAACTGCGTCGGACGGCTCCCTGAGGCAAAGAAAAACGAACCTCCCGCCGAGAACTTGGGTTGTAAGCCGCCGATCTCGGGCAGTTTCAGATCAAACAACCCGGTCGCCGTGTGCTCGTTGTCGCGGTAAATCGACAGCCCGCTCTGCAGATCCTGTGGAATCAGATAACCGACCTGGCTGCGGAAATCCTGACGCGAGTAACTACCCTGAAAGTCCCACGGCTTGCCTTGCGGATTCCAGGTCAGCGACAGCGACTCCGATGTCATGCCCATGTCATAGTTTATTCCCGGCGTTGGATTCTGGTTCTTCAGCAAAAAGAAATCAGCCGCCACGTTGAGTGACGTCAAAGCCTGCCAGGATGCATGCGCCTGCGACTTCTGGTAATCGTACAGGCTCGTCCGGAAATACGAACCGCTCCCGTATGCGCCCTCAGCAGAACCGGAGAACGTCCAGTTCGTGGTCGGATGGTACGTGATCCCACCTAGTACGCTGTTCCGGCGAAGCTGCCCCATGTCCGCGCTTGCCAGTCCTGCAGCCGGAAACACCGCGTCCGCGGCATTGCCCCACACGTAGCGATATCCGCCTCGCAGCGTGATCTTCGGCGTCAGCTCATAGAGTAAGTCGATGCGCTCTTCGTTGTAATTTGTCAGCAGCGTCGACGCCAGCAGAAGTGAGGTAATCTCGCTCGAATTCGCGCCCAACTGGCCGCCTGCAAGCGTCTGGGTCGAGTTCGCCGACCCGGCATTGTGCAACCGGTCGGTAAACCAGCTCTCAATGATCCGCAGCCGCCGGAACGGCCTGATTTCGGCACTGAAACTCCCGGTCGTATGCGGCATCTCGGCTTCGGAAGCGATTAGGAACTGCTGCGAGCTGTAGAACAGAACCTGGCTCGGCAGATACAGGTTGCCGGCCGCGTTCGCCAGATAGTTCACATTCGTCGTCGGTTGGCTGTAGAGGAACTGGCCGCTCAGATCGAGCCACGAAAACGGGTTCGCCGTCACCAGGGCTTTGGTGTAAATGCTGTTTCCGGTGAGTCCATATGTGGTGCCCAGGCCGGACAGGAGCAGCGTTTGCCCAAACACCGGATTGAACATATTGCCGTAATTGGTCTGCCCGCTGGGTTGATACTGGCTCTGGTTGGATTCAAACGTCGTCCCGCCCTGCTCCAGCGTCACATGGAACTTCTTGAATTCCATTCGCACGCCAGCGCGGTACATCCGCGTCTGATCGTCAAACGTCGTTGGTACAGGATATGCCGTCGTGCCGGTGACATATCCGTTGACGCCGGTCCCCGCCCCCGTGTCGCTGTCAAAGGCGAAATACGGAGTGAACCAGTGGTTCGGAAGGATGTCGATCTCGAAGTTGCCGATTCTCCGCCGCGTGTCAAAACTCTGCTCGTCGAGCGTCATCCCGGAGCTGAGAAGCGGATCGGCGAACGAAGGCAGGGCGTTGAAATACGCAATGTCACGGTAGTCGGCCGTAAAGTCGTACCAGTTCTTTTTGTGTGCGTCGACGTGAACTGTCGAATACGGATCGCCGCCCCAGTCCGACGCCCGCACGTTGATCGTGTCGAAGGCGCGATGCTTCGGGTCCGTGATCGTGAAGTCGGCGTTCACCAGCCTGGGTCCGTCGCCCAGATTGATGATACTCCGGTATGTGTCCACGCTGCCGCCGATCCCGCTCACCGTCCGCCACCCTAGGTCGAACGACCCGGTCAGCCACTCGTTACCGGTCCCGGCGGCGGGAGTCTGGGCCGCCGAACTGTCCGTGTTGCTGCTGCCCTTGTCGTCGGCAGGCGCCGGGGCCGTCGCCACCGCCACGTTCTGCCCGTAGGCCGCCGTCAGACCCGCCAGTACCAGAATGAGCCGTCTCATCGCAACAGATTCCGGTCCACGTAACTGCCGTGGATCTTTTGGTGGCAAACCGTGCAGTTGCGGAACTGCGGCGCCCGTAAGTCATGGAACGCGGGAGGCACCACGCCCATCGTGCCCTTGGAATTCGCCGCGGGCAGGTTCGCGTGGCACTCGAGACACAGCGTGGAGACCTCCTGGCGGATCAGCAGCCTAGGGTTCGGCGACCCGTGCGGATCGTGGCAGATCGTGCACGATTCATATCGCACCGGTTCATGCTCGAACGTGAACGGCCCGCGCAAATTTCCGTGACATTTGAAGCAGCCAGGCTCATTCGCGCCGAAGGTCTGCTGCATCGCGGGCCAAGGCGTTCCGTGCGGGTTGTGGCAATCCACGCAGCTCATCGCACGCTCCGGCAGCCGGTGATGGTAAGGCTGCTGGAATTTAGCCCACACGTTCATATGGCAACTGGCGCACAATTCGTTGATGACCGCCGGCGCCCGAGGCGTCATTGCCGAAGGCTTGGTGGCGTGTACTTTGTGGCAGGCGATACAGGAAACCTGATTTCTCACATGGCTGCTCTCCAGCCGTCCCACGTGAGTCGGTTGATTCAGGTGACAGGTCAAACAGATGTTGTCGGTGGCGGCCGGATTCAGTTTCCCGGGGTCGATAATGTCGGCCGCTGAAGTAGACTCGGCGTGCTTCTGGCCCGGTCCGTGACAGGCCTCGCACGACTTTCCTTTCCAGCCGTGCCGGTCGCCTTGTTCGAGCACGTAGTGAGGATTCTTTTGAAATGCGTTCGCGATATCTTCGTGGCAGGTGCCGCAAGTATCGGATCCCGCGTACGGCGAACCCGCATCCTGCGCCTGGCCGGGGAGGAGACCGGCCAGGAGCAGGAGGGGCAAGGTTGCGAGCTGTAAGCTTGCAGCCTTATTCCGCATGAACCTGATCGACGTCAAAAGCAGCGCCCGACTGGTGACAGACGGTGCAGCTTTCTCCAAGCGTCGGATCGGTCTGAGCCTTGAAGTGCGCCGCGGCGTCCTGAGCCACGTGGCACCCCGAGCACGCCGTTGCGGTGGCGCCTTCCGGATTCATCCAACCCTGTGGGTTAACTACGTTGTTCAACCCGACAGGCAGGTTCGCCTCTGAGTCGTTCACATGGCAAACCGTGCAGTTCTGCACATCCGTTGCGTCACCCTGTGGGCTCATCTGGGGGAACAGCGTCTTCGAGAAGTCGTTCACCGAACCCCGATACCCCACCACCGTGTAGCTGCCGCCATCGGCCAACATGTTCACGCCGTCGTGGATGCGATGCGCGAGGAGTGCGAACTCGATGCTCTGTGGCGGCATGGTCCGTTGCTTCGGGTCCTTCGCCACCGACCGGAAGTAGATGTCCGTGTTCGACGGATTGTGGCACATCACACAATACTCGGTCTGATTCCTCAGCCCGCCATGCAGCTCAAGCTTGTAATGGCACTGGTTGCAGTTGTTGATGTTCACAACCTCCCGCCGCGGCATCACGTCGGAGCCGTCGACAGAGAAATAGTACACCGGGTTGACCGCGTTGTAGTTGTACGTCACCGCGGTGGTCGTACCCGAATTCAGTGTCGCCGAAAGCTCGGTCTCCATCCCGACCGCATACGTCCCGGTGGCGCCGGCAGGCACGCCGTGCTTGAACGTGTAAGTGCACGTTCCGTCTGAAGCACAGGTCGTGTTCGATGCGCTCAGCGACTCCTGCACGTATCCCGGAGTGTTTACGTCAGAGCCGAAGCTCGTGTAGCCGTAGTCAGTGGTCGGCCCGGCCATCGTCAGCCGGAGCGAACCGCCGTTGTCGAACGTCGAAATCGGAACCGGGTTCCCCTTTCCATCCTTCACTGTAAAGGTCACTGTCGGCGCATTGCCGGCTGTTCCGTTGGAGACACCCAGAATCGCCGCCACAGTCTTCGGCGAGTCGGGCACATCTTCCGGAACATAGTGCGCGCCGATGATGGATGCGTCGAACGGCAACTCACCCTGCGGCTGATGGCAGTTTGCGC
Source organism: Acidobacteriota bacterium (assembly GCA_021788955.1). Next base: position 11,600 of record JAJYKC010000006.1, on the reverse strand, counting down.
ACTGGCTGTTGTCCGGTTGCGGGCCGCCGGCGTGGTTCTGGCCGGTCGCGAAATTCACGTTGTCGTGGCAGGCACCACACGCCGCCGCGTTCGGCGCCGTCAGCCAAAGCTTGGTCTGCGCCGCGCCGTTGTTCGGGTTATGGCAGGTCTCACAGCGTTGAACCTGCGCGGGATAGACGACAGTCGAGAAGTCGGACACGCTCTGCTTGTAACCGATGATCTGATACGGCGTGCCGGCTTGTACGCTCGGTAGTGACGACCCCATATGAATCTTGTGAATCATCACCCGGAAATCAACTGTGTTCCCAGTATCCGGGTCCGAGGTCTGTTTCGTATGACAGAGCACACAAAGCTCAACTCCACGCCGCGATCCGCCGTGGAAAGCAAGTTGCCCGTGGCAGGCATTGCAATCCGCAGTGGCCACGATCTGGTGAACCGTCGCCACCGGTGAGCCATTGGGAACAAAATTGAAAGTAGCAGAACCATAGCTCGTCCCCAGATTGAACTGCGTCAGGTCCCGCGATCCGTAGATCCCAATAGTGTGGGTCGCCGTCGCATCGAAACCTGAGGGTGCCGTGGTGTGAAACGTATAGGTGTACTGGCCGTTTCCGCTCTGGGTCACCGATCCACCATGGTCGGCCGAGGCTTGCGTCGCCGAATTGTGCGTGATCGGACTCGTCTGTATCGTCGTCGTGTACGCCGTATACTCTTCCTGACCCTTGGGAATGTACGCCGCAATGTAACCCAGATTGACCGGACCGGGCGTCGTCACGCCTGCCATATCCAGAGGTAACCCCATGGGATCCGCCACCGTGAAGTTCACGGTAATCGTTCCGCCTGAATTGATCGCCGCACCCGTGATCTGAATATTCAGACCCGGCCGGACAAAGTCCAGTATTTGGTTGCTCGCATAGTACGCCTTGTCGTGCTTCGTAAAATGCGACCGCAATGAGCCTTGGCTGGCCACCGCAGCGGCCACCACGACCAAAAACAGAATGCCGCGAACTAGCGGCACTCGTATCTTTCGAGTTCCCAGCCTTATCGACATATTGTGTCTACTCTGCCCCCTAGTGAACAACATCCGCGGAACTGCAGGCCAAGGGCCAACTGGATTACAGCGCCGAATCGGGCTCCCGAACCACCTCTGCCGCACCCACTGCGCAATATCACGCGATCCGGAAAAACCCTTGCGCGCGCTCGCGCAGCGTCCTCCTCCCTCACACCCACCTGCCGGTGATATATTTTCCTCCGATGCGCAACACCTTCTTGCCCCTCCTGCTTGCCCTCTGTTGTCTGGCCAACACCCCAACCCAAGCCGCCTCGGTTTCATCGCCGGACGGTCGGCTCACACTCGAATTCCACATCACGGCGAGTAACGGAACCGACACTTCCTCCGGACAGCTCACTTACCGTCTGTCATTTCACAATAAGCCGCTACTCAATGATTCCGCCCTCTCATTGGATCTGGAAGGCCAACACCCCCTCGGCCCTTCCCTCCAAATCACGGCCGCTCGTCCCTCGTCACACAATTCTACTTATCACCTAATTACAGGGAAGGCAAGCATTATTCGCGATCAGTATAATGCCCTGAATCTCGATCTCAATGAGACATCAGGCCTCGCCCGCCGCCTCATCATCGAAGGCCGCGTCTATAACGACGGCGCGGCCTTCCGCTACGTCATCCCCGCCCAACGCCCCCTGCGCGAATTCCGTCTTAGGGCCGAAAACACCGAATACCGCTTCGCCAAGGACGCTACCAGCTACTCTCTCATCCTCCCGAATTTCCGCTCCATGTACGAAAGCGAATTCGTCAAACTTCCCCTCAGCGCATTCTCCAATCAAGGCGGTGTCAACAGCAAGGTGTTACTCGGCCTTCCTCTGCTCACCTACGTCCCCGGCGTAGCATGGATGGCGATTACGGAAGCCGACCTCCGTGACTACTCTTCCATGTACCTGACCAACCCCCAACCCGGCTGGTCCGCGCATTGGCTCCGATCCGTTCTGGCGCCGTCGCTCGACGACGACAGCGTTGTCGTAAAGGGGACCCTCCCCCACCACTCAGCCTGGCGCGTCTTCTTAGTAAGTGAATTGCCCGCTTCCCTCATCCAATCGAATATCATCACAAGCCTTAACCCCGAATCCGAGATCGCCGACACCTCCTGGATCCGCCCTGGCCGGGCCTCCTGGGATTGGTGGAACGGCAGCATCGGCCCTGACGGTATGCCCGCCTACACGACGGCAACTATGAAGTATTACGTTGACTTCGCTCACAAATCCGGCCTCGAATACATGCTCGTCGACGCCGGATGGTATGCCCGGGGCGACATCACCAAAATGAACGGTCGCGTCGACATCCCCGACCTCGTTCTCTACGCCAACTCCAAAAACGTCAAGGTCTGGATCTGGCTACCCTACAACCTGGCCGACGCTCAAATGGAAGAGGCCTTCCCGCTGTACGAAAAATGGGGTGTCGCCGGCCTTAAAATCGACTTCATCGAGCGCGACGACCAGGGAGGCATAGATTTCTACTATCGCGCCGCCCGCCTCGCCGCCCAGCATCACCTAATGCTCGACTTCCACGGAGCCACCAAGCCTACCGGCATCGAACGGACCTACCCCAACATCCTCGGCTACGAAGCCGTGCTCGGCATGGAGCAATCGAAAGGTGGGGACCGCGATGAACCCGGCCACCACGTCACCCTTCCCTTCACGCGTCTGCTCGCCGGCCCCATGGACTATACCCCGGGCGGGTTCCGCAACGTCACACGCGACGAGTTTATCCCGCGGGGCATCTTACCCGAAGTCATGGGCACGCGCGCCCATCAACTGGCCATGTATGCGATCTACCAGGCCTCCATCCAAATGGTCTCGGACACCCCGAAGGCCTATGAAGATCAACCCTCTTTCCAGTTCATCCATGACGCCCCCGCAAGCTGGGACGAAACTGTGGGCTTGAACGGCTACCCCGGCGAATACGTCACGGTCGCGCGTCGCCACGCATCGGATTGGTTCCTCGGGAGCATGACAAACTGGAACCCACGGACTCTCGACATCCCACTTACGTTCCTGGGCAGCGGGAAGTATCAGGCGCAAATCTACGAAGACGCGCCCGAGGCTGCGCAATTCCCGACAAATGTCCGCGTCCGGACGATGACCGTCGATCGCAATACGACCCTGAAGGCGATACTTGCCCCAGGCGGCGGTTATGCCGTCCACTTCACTCCGCTCCACTAACTAATTGAAAGTTACTATCCTGATGCGCCGGGTCCTCTATCTCAGTGCGTTGCTATCCACCTTCTTTTTGTTCTGCTCCGCACAACCGACTTATTTCAGCGTTCCTCCCACTGACGCCCCTGCACTCGCATCTCGCGGAACTTACTTGGTCGGCGTCCGCACGCTCCAACTCGTCCATCACGGCCAGGTCGACATTCTGCACTTCGATAAATCGACGGGCAAAGCCCCGCTCTACGACCGTCCGCTCACCATCGAAATCTGGTACCCTGCCTTGATCCCCTCCGGGAAAACTGAATCGACCACGTACCAGATGGCGATGCCTTCCGGCGCAACCTTCCCCATCGCCGGCAAAGCGCTTCGCGACGCCCCTCCAACCTCCTCCGGACCATTTCCCTTGGTCGTCGTCAGCCACGGCTATCCTGGATCCCGCTTTTTCCTGAGCTATCTCACCGAGAACCTCGCTTCGAAAGGCTACGTCGTCGCCGCCATCGACCATACCGATTCCGTCACTGGAGCCGTACGCGGCTTCCAAAGCACACTCCTCAACCGTTCCGCCGATCAGATTTTCACCCTCTCGACGCTCAGCGCGCTCGCAGGCGACCCGGAAAATTTCCTGCATGGCTTGTTGGATCCGTCCCGGACAGCGCTTGTCGGGTATTCGATGGGCGGCTACGGAGCCTTAGCCACCGCCGGAGCTCCCTACAGCCCTCACGCCTCCGCCGAAAGACTCGTTCCCGGCGGCTACTTCGACGCCTGGACCGAAACCAGCAATACCTTCGCAACTTCCCGGCCGGCGAATCTGAAGGCTGTCGTAGCCATCGCACCCTGGGGCAATCAACCTCCCTACAACAGTTGGGATGCCGCAGGTCTGGCCCAAATCCAAATCCCGCTTCTTTTTATCGCCGGCGACCAGGACGATGTCTCGGATTTCTCCCATGGCATCGAGCCTGCCTTCGAGGAATCGGTACACTCTAACCGCTGCCTGCTGGTCTACGAAGACGCCCGCCACAATGTCGGCGGCAACCCTCCCCCGCCGCTCGCGCTTGAAACGTTCGAAACGCGCACTTTTTTCGACGAGCCCGTCTGGCGCAAGGACCGAATCACAGCCATCAACCAGCACTTCATCACCGCATTCCTCGACCTCTACGTGAAGGGCGACGAATCCCGCCGGTCCTTCTTATTCGTCAGCCCCGAAAAATCCAACGACGGCCAATGGCCGCTGCCGCCGGGCCAGTCCGCCGGCGCCGCCTTCAGCAACGGCAACCATTATTGGAAGGGCTTCGAGCGCCGTTGGGCCGTCGGTCTCGAGATGCACTGCGAATCGCCAGCCGGGCAAATATCCGAGTCAAAATAGGGTGACGGCAAGCCCCGAATCGGCAATCCCCGGTCTAATGTCGCGTCACAAACTGCCGATCATGAAGGTGAGACTATGCAAGACAGGCGCAGCGAGCCACGCATCCTCTGTTCGGACTTGGTAGCCGTCGAATGGAAAGACGGCCACGGCAAACACCGGAAATTTATGGCCAACCTTGAGGACATCTCTCCTCACGGCGCCTGCGTCCAGCTTGACCGCCCATTGCCGCTCCAGTCGAAACTCCGCCTCACCCACCCAAAAGGAATCCTCGAGGCCACCGTCCGCTGGTGCATCTTCCGCGAAATCGGCTACTTCGTCGGCGTCGAATTCACCCCCGGCATGAAGTGGACCCGCAAGGACTTCCGGCCTCGCCACATGCTGGACCCCCGGAAACTGGCCCAACTCGCTGCCGCGGCGGCCCTCAAAGACGACCCGACGCAGTAGACCCGGATTTCGCTCTCCTGCGTCTAATGCGTCATCGCATACACAATGTAATTGACCCCAATCCGGATCCCGAGCGCCGAAAACTTCTCCGGATACCTCGGATCGTCCGCCCACTCCCACGAGTCCCCAATATCGGAGTTGTACGAAATCGCCACCATCACGCGATGCTTATCGTCGTAGATCGCGCGCCAGTGCGGCACGCGCCCGCCGTTCTTATACCCAAGCCGCAAGTGCGCCCGCCCCGGGATCTGATACCGATTGGTCAGGTCATACACCGTATGAAAGATAGGATCCGAATCCGGAATTTCCACGATCGGCCGGTCGGGAAACACCATCTTGATGCTCGCCTCGAAAACCGACCATTCAAACTCCCCGTGAAAATCATCGGCCATAAAGAAGCCGCCGCGCAGTAGATAATCGCGCAGCTTCGCCGCCTGTGCGCGAGTAATCCCCCACTCTCCCGTCTGCACCGCGTACAGCCACGGCCAGTTGTAGACGTCGTCGCCGTCTTCCAGGCTCACCGGTTGCTCCACGCTTCGCACGTGGATCCGCGTCAGTCGCCGCGCGGCAAGCGAAAAATGCCGGTCCGCCCTCGGATAATCCTGCGTCCAGAGCGAGTAGCCCAGCCGCCAGTCCCCGTCGAACCGCCCGCGATATCCGTCGTTTTCGCCCGGCGGGTACATCAGCCGCGCAAACGCCCACTCCGTCTTCTCCTGCCAGTCCGGTGGCAACGGAATTTCGTGGTCGTACTCGACGCCCCCATACTCGCGGAACGGCTTCTGAAACGCAAAGAGCGAACTCGCTAGCACGCCCGCAGCCACCAGTCGTCCCAACCGTCCGCTCCACTTCATTTCGAGTACCGCCTGCTTCGAGGATATCGCGTCCCCGTCGCGAGCCCGTCCGGCATCGTCCGCGGTGGCCGTCGTCGGCCGTCTGGAGAGCAGCGTGTCCCTCATTGACCACTACGAATTCCTGTCGCAGGATCGCTGTCCGCACCCGGTGGTCACTCACGGCCACGTCTGGACGACCAAAATGATCGTCTGGGCTTACGCGGAAGAAGGCATGCCCAAACCACCGGCCGAAACTCCTGCTCTCGATCCCGCGCTCATCGCCGTAAAACTGTCCGCAGTGCGCGAAACGACGGTCCTCGGCTCGCACACGGCGCCAAGCTTTAGGGAGCAAGGTGGAGCCATTACCTACGCTGGCGAGCGGAGCGTGCCGAACGAGTGGGCAGTCATCTACGGGCGCATCGCGAAGGCTCCCGACCTTAACAAGGACTGTGGAATCAAGGGCTGCGGGGGCTTTGACGTGCCAATCGTGCTGATGACAACCGGCGCCAACACCCACGTCCTCAAGAACTAAACGCCCCCTACGCCACGAAAGCCCCGCTTCCCCAATCGGATATCCTGGGGCAGTATGGCTGAATCCTCCCCCGCCGCCTTCACACCCTCCGGCGTCCTCGCGGCTGCAGTCACGCCCCGCAAAGCCGGCTCGGACTCGATTGACCTCTCCGCCCTGCTCGAAGTCATCGATTTCCTCGACGCTGCTCACCTCAGCGGTATCGTGTTGCTCGGCACCACCGGCGAATTCATCCACTTCGACCTCGACAGCCGCGCCAAAGCCGCCGCGCTCGCCGTGAAGCGCAGCCGCGTTCCTGTCATCGTCAACGCCTCCCACTCCACCCTCGACGGCGCCGTCTGGCTAGCCCAGGAAGCCTCTGCCGCCGGAGCCGCCGCGGTCCTCCTCATGCCCCCTCCTTTTATCCCCTACCCCCAGCCTGCAATCCGCCGGTTCTTCCTCGACTTCGCCCACCGCGCCGCCATCTCCGCACCCATCTACCTCTACAACATCCCGCAAGCCACCTCCCTTCTCGCCCCCACCACAGCCATCGAGCTTCTCGAAACCGGCCTCTTCGCCGGCATCAAAGATTCAAGCGGCGACCAGGCTGGTTTCTCCCAACTTCTCGAAGCGAGCAGACGCCTCAGTTTCCGCCTGTTCAGCGGTAGCGAGCGTATCTACGCCTGGGCCCGCCAGAATGGCGCTCACGGCATCATCTCCGGCGCCGCCTCCGCCATCCCCGAACTCGTCGTGGCGCTGGATCGCGCCATCACGTCGAACGCCGACCCCGCCCGCATCGCCCAAATCAATACCCGGCTCGTCGAATTCATCGATCACATCGAGCAACTACCGATGACCTTCGCCATTAAACTCGCCGCTGGTCTCCGCGGACTCAAAACCGGGCCCACCGCTATTCCGCTCGACGAGCTTTCCCGGCAGTTCTGCGATTGGTTCTCCTCCTGGTGGCGCGAGGCCGGCCAACAGGTGCGCGCGTGACAGCCGATCCCCCCTTTGACATGCCACCCGAGGAGTTTCGCCGCGCCGCCGCTGAAACCGCGCGCTGGATCGCCGATTACCTCGAGAACTCCGGCCGTTATCCCGTCCTTCCGTCCATTTCCCCCGGCGCCCTTGCAGCCCACCTCCCCACCGCCGCTCCCGCGCAAGGCGAGCCCATCGACACCATCCTCGCCGACTTCGACCACCTCATCCTCCCCGCACTCACCCACTGGAACCACCCCCGCTTCTTCGCCTACTTCTCCGTCTCCGCCTCGGCCCCCGGCGTCCTCGCCGAGATGCTCACCGCCGCGCTCAACGTGAACGGCATGCTCTGGAAGAGCTCCCCCGCTGTCACCGAACTCGAACAGGTCACCCTCGGCTGGCTCCGCGACGCACTTGAGTTCCCCAAGCCCTGGTTCGGCATCATCTACGACACCGCGTCGATCTCCACGATGCACGCTATCGCCGCCGCCCGCGAGCGCGCCGACCCCGACGTCCGCAGCCAGGGCAACTCCGGCCGCCTCGTACTCTATACATCCGCCCACTCCCACTCCTCCGTCGAAAAGGCCGCTCTCACTCTCGGCCTCGGCCGGCATCACGTCCGCCTCATCCCCGTAGACGAAAAATTCCGCATGCGCACCGATGCGCTTACTGACGCAATCGACGCCGACCTCTCTCAAGGCCTGCAACCGTTCTGCGTCGTCGCCACCACCGGAACCACTTCTACATCGAGCATCGATCCCGTCCCCGAAATCGCGCGCATCGCGAAACAGCACAATCTGTGGCTCCACGTCGATGCAGCCTACGGCGGACCCGCGGCCATCGTCCCCGAACTCCGCCCCCTCTTCAACGGCATCGAGCTCGCGGACTCGGTCGTCGTCAATCCCCACAAGTGGCTCTTCACGCCAATCGATTGCAGCGTCCTCTACACCGCCCACCCCGGCATCCTCCGCCGCGCGTTCTCCCTGTCTGCCGAGTACCTGAAAACCGCCGAAGACACGGAAGCCGTGAACTTCATGGACTACGGCATCCAACTCGGCCGCCGCTTCCGCTCTCTGAAACTCTGGTTCGTCCTTCGCTACTTTGGCCGCGACCGCCTCGCCGCAATGATCCGCACCCACGTCCGCTGGGCCGATCAACTCGCCTCCCTCATCGAAGCCAATCACGATTTCGAAGTCTGCGCGCCGCACCCCTTCTCCCTCGTCTGCTTCCGCCATAAATCCTCCGACGAGCGAAACCGCGCCCTCCTCGACAAAATCAACGCTTCCGGCCACGCTTTTCTCTCCCACACGGTCCTGAACGGGAAGTTCGTCCTCCGCCTTGCTATCGGCAACATTCACACCACCTGGAACGACATCCTCTCTACCTGGGAGCGCATTCAAAGCCTCTGCTAGACTGGTGTCCGGCATGAGCCGCCTCGCGACGACCCTCTGCGGCGTCCCCCTGGCCAATCCCATCCTCGCCGCCTCCGGCACCTTCGGCTATGGCATCGAGTTCGCCTCTCTCGTCGACCTGAACGGCATCGGCGGCATCGTCGTCAAAGGTCTCTCCCGCGAGCCCATCGCCGGCAACCCCGCTCCGCGGCTATGGGAAACCGAAGCCGGCATGATGAACTCCGTCGGCCTCCAGAATGTCGGCGTCCGCGCCTTCGTCGCCGAAAAGCTCCCCGCCCTTCGCCAATTCCGCACCGCCATCTTCGCCAACGTCTTCGGCTACGCCACCGAGGACTACGAAGAAGTCATCCGGGTCCTTGAAGATGCCGAGGGCATTGCCGCCTATGAGCTCAATGTCTCCTGCCCGAACACAAAACACGGCGGTATCTACTTCTCCTCCGACCCCGCCCTACTCTCCGAACTGATCCGTCGCGTCCGCCCGCTCACTCATCGGCCCCTCATCGTCAAGCTCTCGCCGAACGTCGCCCGCATCGAACCGCTCGCCCGCGCCGCTGAGGAATGCGGAGCCGATTCGATCAGCCTCGTCAACACTTTCATCTCGCTGTCCATCGACGCGCGTACGCGCCGTCCGCACCTCGGCGCGGGCTTCGGCGGGCTTTCCGGGCCCGCCATCAAACCCATCGCTCTGCGCTTTGTCTACGAGGCCGCGCAGGCCGTGCACATTCCCGTCGTCGGCCTAGGCGGCATCCGAACCGGCGAAGACGCAGCCGAGTTCATGATCGCCGGCGCCTCAGCGGTCCAGGTCGGCACGATGAACTTCGCCGAGCCATCCGCCCCGCTGCGCATCGCCCGCGAACTCGATCGCTTCCTCGCCCGCAACCGCATCCCCCACGCCCGCGATCTCATCGGTACACTCGAATTTCCGAAAAAATCATGAAGACCATCATCACTACCGAAAACGCTCCCAAAGCCATCGGCCCCTACTCGCAAGCTGTCGTAAATGCAGGTATCGCCTACCTGAGCGGCCAGATCCCGCTCGACCCTGCCACCGGGGCGCTCATCGAAGGCGGCATCGCCGAGCAGACCGAAAGAGTGCTCGAAAATATGCGCGCCGTCCTCGCCGCCTGCGGTACTTCCTTCGAGCACGTCCTCAAAACAACCGTCTTCCTCAAGGACATGGCCGAATTTCCCGCCATGAACGGCGTCTACGCCCGCTACTTCCCCACGAACCCTCCGGCCCGCTCGACGGTGGAAGCCGCCCGCCTCCCCCGCGACGTCCGCGTCGAAATCGAAGCCATCGCCGCGATTCCTTCCTGAGCTCGCCCGCCGGGTTGACCCGCCCGGATTCTTCGTGGAAAAATTGCGGTGGAATACGGGGGCCAGGATGTTAACTCCCTTCTGCCAGGATCCGCCGGCAGGTGATCCGGAAGAGGTGGGGAGTGTGCGATTTCCGGGACAGTTTCATGTGGTGGAAAACCAAGGCGCGATATTTTCTGGCGTGGAGCTCGGTTCCGCCTCTCCTATCCTTTTACAGTTGGATGTACCGGCTCGCGATTCGGACTTCGGTCTATCTGTTTCGCCGGTGTCCCGGGATCGTGTCCATCTATGTGACACGCGGATGCTCCAAGGGCGAGATCAAGCCGGGTGTCAGTGATATCGATTTCTTCCTCATCGTGGGCCCGGACGCCTGCGAGCGGCGGCGCGCGGAATCCCGCTTTCGCTGGCTGCAGATTCTCTCCGCCGGGCTGATTCCCTATCACCCAAGTTTCGTGGTGAATGAGAAGGAACTGCGCTACCTCTGGGACAACACGCCACTCTGGCGGTACCGCTTCCAGGAAGGAAAACTCAACTGGGCGCTCATGTACGGCAAGGATTCGCTTTCCACCCTGCCGGCCATGACAGATTCGGCACGCGTGTCGAGTTGTCTTTCGGAGTTGTATTATTGGTGGGCGCAATTCATCGACTTTCTGCTGCAGAACGAGCGCTACCGCGAGGATGTCCTGATGCGCAGCTCAATCTGCGTTAAGGCCGTGGCCGAAGTGCTGAACGCTCTCCATGCCCTGCGCACCGGCGAATTCTGCTACTCCAGGGACGAAGCGTTACGTCGGGCGGACTCGCCTCTCTGCCGCAAACTGCAAGCGCTCGCCGCCCAGCGCGTCCCCCGGCGGGACAAAGCCGTCGAAGAGGAATGCTACCGTTTTCTCGTCCATGCGTTCCTCGATCTGTGGAAGGAATTCCCGGATCATCCATTCCTGCCCGTCTATCGCAATGTCGAACAGTCGGTGGAACCCGCCACCGGCACTCTCGAGCGAGAGAAAGCGCAAGCGCCATTTCAGGAAATCCTCCATTACCTCGAAAACAGATGGCGCGGCAGTTGTCGAGGCGTACACCTCGTGAACAGCGCGTTCTATCCGCTCGACGATTCCCTGCTCGTGATCGATGCCGGCATGGACTCGCTGCCGTCCCTCGACGACATCGAACAATTGCTTGCCTTTCGCCTCCGGGTCTATGCCGATCGTCCGTCTTGCACTTGGTTCTTCCTGCGCCTCGGGCAAGTCGCATTCCCTATTACTCCGAGTGCACCGCGGGATTTCCATCGCGGCGTTCTGACTCCCGCCCCCGCACCCGGTGTGTTTCTGCAATTGGGGGAAGCGCCTGTCTATTGGACCAGCCATACGAACTGGTACCTGACGGATTGGCGTCATAACCGGCAGTGGCTGAATGCTCCGCCGCTTAAGCAGACCCAACTCGACATGATCTCCCGCTCCGCCGCCACCGGCCACGTCAGGTACCCTTTGGACTTACAACGCCTATCGGGCTGACCCCCATGAGTACCGCCA
>JAJYKC010000005.1 GCA_021788955.1 Acidobacteriota bacterium | reverse complement strand
TTCGCGACCTCGCGGCGTCGGCCGCTGACGGCCTGCGGCACGGGAGCATCGAGGCGGTCGGTGAAGCCATGAGAGACAGCTGGGCGCTCAAGCGCAAGCTGGCTTCGGGCGTCACCAACGACGGCACGTTCGGCTTACTCACGTTCCGCGGGGTGGCCGGAAATAACTCCTTCTTACTCGACGGCAACGACAATACCGAACAGTTCTACGATGAGAATGCCGGACGTACGCGAATTCAGTCGCAGATTTCGCTGGATGCCGTGCAGGAGTTCCAGGTTGTATCGGCGAATTTCTCGGCCGAGTACGGAAGGGCGATGGGCGGCGTGGTCAACACCGTCACCAAGAGCGGGACCAACGAATTGCACGGCTCGGCGTTCTACTTTTTCCGCAGCACCGGATTCGACGCCCGGGACCCGTTCGCTTCGTTCAATCCAAGCGAACATCGCGTTCAGACCGGCGGCACGCTCGGCGGCCCGATCGTCACAAATAAGTTGTTCTTCTTCCTTAGTACGGACATTACACGCCGGAATTTCCCCATGGTGGACAGCCAGGTGAAAGTCGGCGTCCTGAACCCGTCCACACAGTCCTTCGTTGGTTGCGGCGCGCCCGCCACGCCGGCTCAATGCGCCGCGATCAACAGCCTTCTGCCAAGGTTCTACGGCCAGGTACCGCGCACCGATGACAACGACCTGTACTTCGGCCGCACGGACTATAACTTGAACGAGAAGAACACCTTCAGCGCGAGCTTCAACTTCCTCCGCTGGTACTCGCCGAATGGGATCCAAACCGGGCTTTCCTCAACATTTGGCTCTGCCATCAACGGCAACGGCAACGACAGCGTGATTGTCCGCAACGGCAAAGCAACCTGGACTTACGTACCGACAGCGAACTTTGTCAGCGCGTTCCGCTACGGTCTCGATACCGACCGCCAAGCCGACGGATTCAATCAGGCCAGCCTCGGCAGCGGCCTGGGGTATCTCGACGTCTCGGTCGGGGGCGTGCAACTTGGCCCGGCGACTTATCTGCCCCGCGTGGAGCCGATGGAAACCCGTAACGAATTCGCGGACGACCTGAGCTGGACCAAGGGCCGCCACATTATCAGATTCGGCGGCAACTTCGTCAACACCATCGACGGTGTAGATTACATGTCCAACCGGTTCGGTTCCTACACCTACCTCACACCGACTTTGTTCGCCCAAGATTACAGCGGCAGCACCGCCGGCGCAAAGAACTGGACCAGCTACTCGCAGACCTTCGGCACGCCGCTCGTTAGTTACTGGATCCGGGAGATGGGACTCTACCTTGAGGATCAGTGGCGGGTCAACAGCCGGTTGACACTCACCCTCGGAGCGCGCTACGAGCGTTCTTTTGTTCAACAGCCAGGCGTGTTCAACGCAGACTATCCGCAGACCGGGCACATCACGACTGGCCCGCTCGACCTGATGCCGCGCTTCGGCATCAACTACCGTCTGAATGACAAGACGGTGCTCCGCGGCGGCTACGGCACGTTCTTCGCCCGGTACCTCGGCGGACTGGTAGACAACCTGTACACCAATAACGGCCTCATCCAGACCGCGGACTCGCTCAGTGCTACCAATAAGGCCCAGTTGGCCGCCGGGCCGGTCTTCCCGAACGCACTCAGTTCGCCTCCGGCCGGGGCCAAGGTTGCCGCCGCCGCTCTCGAATACACGTCGCCGAACCTGAAGACTCCTTACTCGGAGCAGGCTACGCTGACGCTCGAACGGCAGATCGGCAAGGACATGGTGCTATCAGTGTCGGGCGTCTGGAGCCGCGGCGTGAATCTGTACGGCGTGACTGACGTGAATGCGCCTCCGCTCGGCCCACTCATGACATATAAGATCAACAATACCAGCGGCACTCAGGTGGGAACATATACCACGCCGGTTTATCTCAACCCCCGTCCCGACACACGTTACGGGGCGATCAGCGACGTCACGAACGGCCTCAGCAGCTTCTATAACGCTCTGGATGTGTCGTTCGAAAGGCGTTTCTCCCATGGTTTTTCCTCGATGGTCTCCTACACCTGGTCGCACGAGATCGACGACGGCCAAGGCGCCGCCACGAGCGCGATTTTCTACAGCAGCCCGACTTCGGTCTACAACGGCAACTACGCGTTCGAGAAAGGGAGCGGCCTTCTCGACCAGCGTCACCGGCTTGTTTACTCCTTCGTGTGGACTCCTACGGTAATGCACAGCGACACCGCTTTTGCGAAGTACTTTGCCAACAACTGGGAGCTTTCCAGCATCACTACTCTCGCCGCCGGCCGTCCGACGGGAAGTGAGACCATCCGCGTCACGGACACGCCGGTGCCGGGCATGTTGTCGACTTCGTCCCTGAACGGTTTTGGGGGCAGCACTCGCGTCCCGTTCTTGCCCGTAAATGGTTTGTATACGCCCCCGACGTACCGGGAAGACTTCCGGCTGACGAAGATGATTCCGCTGCCCTGGGAACGAATCAACCTGTCGCTCAACTTCGAGGCGTTCAACATCACCAACACGTGGTCGCCGACGAGCCTGACGACGCAGGCGTTCACCGAGGCCAAGGGAGTGCTGACGCCGACTCCGGCAGCGTTTGGCGTCGGGTCGGCCGACGGCGGCTTCCCCGACGGCACGCAAGCCCGCCGGATGCAGGTAAGCGCGCGAATCACGTTCTAGTTCGCTCCGGCCGGCCGCCGGTTGAGCCGGTTTCCTGTACGATAAACCTCGAAGGTTTCGCGGAGGTTTATGGACCGGAGAACGTTTTTGCTGGCCGGAAGCGGTGCTGTGGCGGTGACGGCAGCGCCGTCCGATCAGGTTCGCCTTGGCGTGATTGGCAGCGGCGGCCGCGGGACGTTCGTGATGACGGTGTTCCAGAAAGACCCGTCGGTACGCGTAGTCGCAATCTGCGATGTGTATGAGCCGAACCTCGAGCACGCCGTGGCTGTGGCATCGAAGACACCCGGCACGCATCCGAAAGCCTACCGCAATTACAGGCAACTGCTCTCCGATCCGGACATCGACGCAGTCCTGATCGCAACACCCGAGCACTGGCACGCACAGATGGTGCTCGACGCACTGGCGGCCGCCAAAGACATCTACGTCGAGAAGCCGCTTTGTCATACGCCGGAAGAAGGCGTCGCGCTGGTGGAGGCCGAAAAGCGCACCAAACAGATCATCCAGGTTGGCATGCAGCGGCGCAGTTATGACCTATATCTCGACGGGGCACGTCTGGTGCGGAACGGAACGATGGGCCGCGTGCGCATGGTCCGGTCCTGGTGGCTGAATAACTATGTCGACGATGGCGGCACGCGGACGGCGAAATTGGACGGGCCGCTCGACTGGGAGCAGTGGCAGGGTCCGGTGAAAAAGCGCGTGCCTATTGATCCGTTCATTTTCCGCAACTGGCGGTTTATCTCCGAGTACGCGGGCGGGATTGTGACAGACCAGGGCGCCCATGTCTTCGATGGCATTCACTTACTCATGAACGCCGGCTATCCACTCGCCGTGACCGCCGCGGCGGGAAAGCCGCACCGGGTCGGCTTCGACACGCCGGAGTCGGTCGTGGTGGCGGCTGAGTATCCGCAAGACTTCATCGGCGTGTTTACGATTAATTACGCCGCAATGCACTACCAGTTCCGCAACGACCAACTGAACCAGCTTGATGGCGACCAGGCGCGGATGGATATTGGACGCGAGGAGTGCAAGGTCTATAAGCAAGGCGCCGAAGACACGCCGGCTATCGCCTACCGCTCCGCCAAGGGCTTCGGATGGGCCACCGACCTCCACGTTCAGAATTTCGTTCAGTGCGTGCGAACGAGAGAGAAGCCGACCGCGACAGTGAAACTGGCCTTTCAGGCCGTGCTGGTAACCCAACTTGGGAACCTATCGCTGAAAAATGGGAGGCGCCTGCGATGGAATGCCGAATTGAACCGGGTGGAGGTCTAAACATGAACCGGATTTCGCGGCGTGCCTTGGTGTCCGCGGGCGCTGCATTGGCCGTCGCCTCACCATTGGCCGCCGCCGATGAAGCCAAGCCGCCTGCGCGAAAGCTGAAGGTCGCCATATTTTCCAAGCATCTGCGATTTCTCGAAGGCGCGAGCCTTGCCGAGGGTGCCGCCACGCTCGGCTTTGACGGTATCGACCTGGCGGTGCGCCGTGGCGGCCATGTGGAACCAGACCACGTCGCCAGGGACCTCCCGCCCCTGGTTTCCCTCATCCGTGCCCACGGCCTCCAAGTACCCATGCTCACCACCGACATCGTCTTCGCCGATACTCCTTATGCCGAGGACATCATGCGAACCATGGCCGGCCTGGGCATCCGTTACTACCGGTGGGGCGGGCTGAAATACAACGGTACAGAGCCGATCGCGCAGCAGCTCGCGCAAATGCGGCCCGGCGTCGGAAAACTGGCGGCGCTGAATGCCCGATACAAAGTGACGGCGATGTACCACACACATTCCGGCGTCGGACTTGTCGGCGCGTCCATCTGGGACTTACACAAATTGCTCGAAGGATTCGACCCGGAGCGAGTGGGCGTCAACTACGACGTAGGCCACGCCACGGTCGAGGGTGGGCTTGGCGGCTGGATTAATAGCTTCCGCATCTCGCAGCCATATTTGCGGGGCATCGCGGTGAAGGACTTTTACTGGCAGAAGGACGCACGTGGCCAATGGCGGGTGGCGTGGCAGCCAATTGGCAGAGGGATGGTCCACTTTTCGCAGTTCTTCGGAATGGTGGCAGGCTCGGGGTTCGCCGGACCGCTGCAGCTTCATTTCGAGTACCCGCTCGGCGGCGCCAATGACGGCAAGACCACGCTCACCCTGCCGCGCGAGAAAGTCTTCCAAGCGATGCGAGAGGACCTCCGCCAGATTCGCGCGTACTTGCAGGAAGCAAACCTGGCTTGAAAAGCCGTACGCCGCCCGAAGTATGGGTGACGGCCTATCGTAGTTCAACGATCTCGGCGCTGACCACCTTCTCGGTGACTCGCAGGCGGCCCAGCGTGACAGGAAGAGCGAAGCGGCGTGGACCGCAGCTTCCGGGATTGAAGAACAGGACTCCGTTGCGGTTCTCGATGAGGGGTCTGTGAGTGTGGCCGTACAGCACCGCCACGAGGCCGGAGGCCGCCGGATCCACGGTGAGTTCTGCAAGGTTGTGAAGCAGATAGAGTTTGTGACAGCCGAGCGTCAAGAACCTTGCTGCCGGAAGTTGGGCGCAGGGACCCATGACGTCGATGTTGCCGCGGATCGCGGTGAGGGGAGCCAGACTCGACAACGCTTCGAGGATCGCCGCATCGCCGACGTCGCCCAGGTGGATGATATGGTCACTGCCTTGGAGCGCCTCGGCCGCCTCCAGCCGGAGAAGGCCATGGGTATCGGAAAGAATGCCGACGGTAAGCCCGGCATTACGTTTCGGCGCGCCCGGCATCGTCAGGCGATCTGGGACGAGGGACGGTAGCCGCGGAAGCCGTAGAACGCGATGTAGAGATAACAGAGCACCGGCAGGACGAAAGCGTGGTGGATACCAATCGATGGCATGTCCGCCAGTTTCCCCTGCGCCAGCGGGATAAGCGCGCCACCGACAATGGCAGCGACCAATAGTCCCGAGCCTTCGCCGGTGAGCGGTCCAAGTTCTGCGATTCCGAGCGTAAAGATGGTCGGAAACATCACCGAATTGAACAGGCCGACGAGAAGGATGCTCCACAGCGCGGCATGGCCAAAGTTCAGCATGGAGAAACAGACCAGGCAGCCGGCAACCAGAGCGGAGAAGCCCAGAACCCGGTTGGCTCGGAGACGCTGCAGCAAGCCCGAGCCGATAAACCGGCCCACCATGGCGCCGCCCCAATAAAACGCGACGTACTTGGCCGCGGTCTGCTCCGTCATATTTCCGATATTCGGCTGCGCGAAGTAATTCACCAGGAAACTGCCGATGGAAACCTCCGCTCCGACGTAGGTGAAGATGCCGACGGCTCCGAGCACCAGGTGGCGTTTGCTCCAGATGCCGGCCAGATGGCCGTGGCCGCCGCCGTTCTCCTCCTCTACCGCCTCGTAGTGCGGCAGGTGAGCAAGGCCCAAACCGAGAGCGATCAGGAAAAGCACGGCGGCCATCGCGAGATAAGGCATCTTCACGGATGACGCTTGCTGGATGCGGTAGGAGGCGAGCGCAGACGCGGAAAACTGGCGGAGTTGCTCAGCGGTCTTCGGCGCGGCGGAAAGAATCAGAAGTCCGCCGAGCGGAGGAGCTATGGTCGTGCCGAGCGAGTTAAAGGCCTGCGTCAGGTTGAGGCGGCTTGACGCGGTAGCTGATGGTCCCAGGATGGAGACATACGGATTGGCTGCGACCTGCAGGATGGTCATGCCGGCGGCAAGCACAATCAGCGCGCCAAGGAAGAGCGGAAACGCGGGCACGGTCGCCGCGGGAATGAACAGCAAAGCGCCGCAGCCCATGGTGATGAGCCCCAAGACCATCGAGCGCTTGTAGCCGATCGACTCAACGATCTTCCCCGACGGAAGCGCGAACAGGAAGTACGACGAAAAGAAGGCGAACTGAACCAGCATGACCTCGGCGTAACCAAGGTCGAAGATCGCCTTCAGGTGCGGAATCAGGATGTCGTTTAGTGCGGTGAGGAAGCCCCACATGAAGAAGAGTGAGGTCACCAATGACATCGCGCGGATGTCGGTGGACTCGGGCGCCGACTGCAGGGTAGTCGTCGTGGTTGCGCTTGGTAAGGCCATACGTGGGTACCGGTGCTTCCCTTGAATACGAGTTCAGGCGGCGCGATCCGGCTGGGGATGACGCCGCTAGACAAAGTAGCAGATATATTGGCCGCGTGCAGCCGGGACCGTTCGGATAACGCCGGTGTCGAGCCGCGGCGGTCTCACGCTCACGCGGTGACCGCGAACACAGAGGCGTAGCCAGGGTTCACCTGCGGCATCTGCTGCAGGACGATGCCGTGAATGGCGCATGGGTTGATTGGTCCCGAAGCGGCATTTCGCAGCACTTGGAAGATGTGCTCGAAGCCTTGCGCGTCGTCGATGTCGGCATCGGCCTCGTAATCATCGCCGGAGTCGCCACGCCGCTGAAGTGTGAGCTGCAGGTTGCCGTAGCGGTCGAACGTCTTGAAGGTGAAGACGACGTGGTAGCCGGGCATAGGTCCGTGCATCGCCGCAGAAACCGCATGAAAAGCGTTGGAGTGCCCTGTCTCTTCCACCAGCGCGGCAGTGGTCCGGACGAGGAAGCGGTCCAGTTCCAGACGCAGTATGCCTTGGAAGTGATACAGACAACTTCCGCCATTGGGCAGCCCTGTCTTGCCGGACTTCGCCACAATGTCCAGGAAACAGGCTTTGAGCAACGGATACGGAGCGCGGGCGGCATAAAGGTCCCCACCTCGGAGATACCCGCGGCACTGTCGTTGAAGCGCGGCGACTCCGCCGTGAGAAGAACGTCCCGCACCTTCGGCCGCAAACTTCGGCGGCAATGTGGCGAATTCGGGCGCGGAAATGTTGACCACCTTTTCGGGAACGACCGGGACCGGAGCAGCAAGGCCGGTGGTGCGCCCTTCGGCCAGCGTGACGAAGAACTGTACGATCGAATGATTCGCGAGTCTGACTCTGATGCGGTACACTCGGCCGGCACTCACGTCAATTCCGCCGATCAAAAGTTCGCGGCTAATCCTCTGGATCACCTAATACTGCCGTGAGCTGTTGCGTGAGAACAGACCGACTGCCACGAGGCCGTTCTAATCCTCCCACGCGGCGTCGGTGAGAATCAGTTTCAGACGAGCCGACATGTTCCCCTCTCTATTCTGCCGTTTGGCGACCAACCTAGTGGAACTCATAGCCGGGCTTCAACTCACAGCGGTAAACCCGGTTGTCTGCCGATTCGTTACGCATACCGCAGTCGGCCCAAGTAAGGTTGAGCGCGGGGCCGAGGGGAAAGATGACGGAGGCGCCGTTGATTTCCGCTTCCACGCAGATGCCGTCGGCTGAGCCTGGCAGCGAGAAACTCATCTGGCTGCCGAAGATCACCGGATACGATACGCGCGCGGCTTCGCTCAACATCGAATGCACCACTTCGGCCTGCAGAAGAAAGGTGGCCGTGTCGGACCAGTTGAGCACAGTCGCACTGATGGTTTCCCCACCCCGGGAGAAGTCGTCGCGGAGAACTCGAGTAAAGGGGCACGGTCCGGCAATGCAGGATAGGCGGGCGTTGCGGAACTGGTTGCCCTTGCCTGCATCGAGTGTGATGAGGTCCCTCTCGGCCTGCCAGCGACCATCGGGGGAGCACGGCGAGCCTGGCTTGCAGAGGACGTTGGCGCGGTTGACAACCTGGAAGGTTTTCACTCGGGTACCGACTTCGACGAGGAGCGGCACCTTGGTTGCGTAGCGGACCGACACGTTGGTGATGGAATCGGCTTGGCCGTGCGCCAGCGCGTGTTGTCTGGGCGGAACAGATACGAGCCGAACGACATAGAGCTTGGTTTGCGAAACAGCCTGCATATCGAGCGGCTGGTAGTCGCGATGGCGAAAGTGGAGCGTGACAGGCGAGGTGGGCGATACGCCGGTAGGCAGCGTGAGAGTGAATGCGCCTTGGGCGTCAGTGCGCGCGAGCAAGGTCCGTGGGCCGCAATCGGCGGCGACCTGGACTCCGGCGATCGGCGCTTGGCGGCTCGGGTCGGGCGAACTCCGAATGACGGCGCCTTTCAGGACTACCTGAGCAGGCTGCTGGCGGCAGGCGGACGAGATGCTCAGAAGGGCCAGGAACGAGCCAATCCGCGCCATTCGATGCGGCAGACGGGGCAACACTACTTGCAGGGTCGCATAGACACCCGGCCCGATACGATGGAGGAGGTAAGGCAGCACGAAGATGGATTGTCAAAAGACGCGCCGCGCGGTGTTGAAGAGCTTGGCCGGGGGCGCGGTGTTCCCGGCATTCGGAACGACCGTAGGAAAGGCGCCGGCTCAATTCACGCTCGCGCCCGAAGACGACGCATTCCTGAACGAACTCGAACACGCCAACTCTCTTTACTTTTGGGAGCAGGCAAGCCCGGAGACAGGACTGGCGCGCGACCGCGCGAATGTTCGCCAGCCCGACGAGAAGAATACGCTTTCAAGCATAGCGGCCACGGGATTCGGGCTGACGGCGATTTGCATTGCGCACCGCCGTGGCTTTCTTACCTACGTCCCGGCGCGGGATCGCGTACTTGCGACGCTTCGGTTTCTCTGGAATAAGCTCCCCAACCATCGCGGCTTCTACTTTCACTTCGCCGACATGAATACGGGCGAACGGCTGTGGGATTCCGAAGTGTCATCGGTGGATACCGCTATCCTACTGTGCGGTGTGCTCACATGCCGGGCGTACTTCCGGCACGCCGAGATCACGCACCTGGCCACACGGATCTTCGAGCGTGTCGAGTGGTCGTGGCTGAGCGAGGACACGCTGTTGCTCCCGCACGGCTGGAGGCCGGAAACCGGGTTTCTTCCCACACGCTGGGATTATTACAGCGAACTGATGATGATGTACCTTCTCGGCATGGGGTCGACGACGCACCCACTGCGTCCGGAGGCTTGGGATGCGTGGAAGCGGATGGTGTTCGAATACGACGGCATCCGCTACATCGGATCATTCGCCCCGCTATTCGTGCATCAGTACTCGCAAGCCTGGTTCGACTTTCGCGGCAAGCGCGACAAATACGCCAACTACTTCCAGAACTCGGCTTTGGCGACTGAGGTGCATCGCCGCTTCTGCCTCGAACTGGCTTCCGAGTTTCCGGACTACAGCGATGACCTCTGGGGCATCACCGCGTCGGACTCCCAAACCGGCTACGAGGCCTGGGGCGGTCCTCCGGCGACGGGGCCGATCGATGGGACGGTGGTGCCGAGTGCGGCCGGGGGTTCCCTGCCATTCCAGCCGTCCGCCTGCCTGCGCGTGCTTGAGACCATGCGCAACAAGTACGGAAACGGTGCATGGTGCCGGTACGGGTTTGTCAATGCGTTCAACCCGCTGAAGAACTGGTACGACACGGACGTGATTGGTATCGACACCGGTATAACGATGTTGATGGCCGAGAACCTGAGATCGGGCTTCGTCTGGGAAACATTCATGCACAATGCCGAAGCCGTGCGCGGCATGCAGAAGGCCGGCTTCCAACCGGCAGGACGATGAGAAGATCCGGATTCGGCGCTCTGCTCGTTGTTGTTATGCTCTCCGCGGCAGGAGCGCGCCCGGCGGATCTCGATCAGGCGAGGATCGTCGACCGGGAAGTGGATCGGCTCTTGACCGTGACAGCAGATCGAGGCCCGGTATCGAGAAGCTCAAGGGCGTTGGCCGGTTCGCGCCGCAAGGGTTTTGGCTATCGGCTCCAATGCTTTGCTTCAACAGACAGATGGGAAGAACGTTTCGCGACGAATCCTTTCCGGAAGCGATCCAACGATTTTTCGCGCCGGGAGTCACGCTTACGAACTCCTGGAGTTGCACGTCGCTGTGCTCCCTCGCCCGTTGCGTCCGCGGGTTCCGAACCGGGTGCGCGTCGATTGTTACGTCAAAACCGCAGTATTGCCAACGCCGTTGGATGCACGGCTGGTGGCGAGGGCGCTCCAAGCCGCGTTGGGCGAACGTCATGTTACGGTGACAATCCGGACCGACTCGTGGTTCGTGGAGGACCTGTCCTTCCCTCTCTGGTACCCGTTCGAGCCCGCCGGCAGGTTTCCGTCGCGCGCCGAATATGTGGCGCGAGGCGAAATCTACTGCGATGGGGATGCGGCGGACATCCGTTGTGTTCCCACGCGGTTTCCGGGCTTGTGAGCACCGCGCGGCGCGACCGTCCGCCGGGGTCGAACCGGCCGGCAACACGCGAAAATAGCCCCGCAGCGCAGTCCGGAATGGTGTACCCTTATCGTTAGAAGTTTGCCCGGCGCCAGGGACGGTAAAGCGAAGCGTGGAATGCGCCGATATTGGGAGAGGATGGTGAGGACCGTCTGCCGGAGATTCGTGAAACTCCGGTCCTCCAACTGACATCCAGAATAGTAGAGGAGAAAGGCGCTGAACGGCCGTCTGTAGGAAAGAGGTCATCCTTTGGAAGATCGACTCAAGAAGCTAATGGAAGAGTTGGGCCACGCGATCAACGAGTCGCTCTCGGACTCGGACCGTATTGCGGGAGCGATTGGTGAGATCAAGAAGGCCGGCTACGACGTCTTCCTTGTGCTCGAGGCGACAATCGGATTCAACAAGCGTGAGGAGGGAGCGCCGGAGGAAGCTGAGGAAGGCGCCGCCACCGAACAGCCTCCTGCCAAGCGCCGGATTGAGTCCACTGGAAAGATCAGGCTGACATCGCAGGATCAGAACTTCCTGCGCGCGTTGAAGATCGCGGTAGACGACGATTCGACCCAGCGATAGCGACGGTCCCCCTTACTCCCCGCTAGGCCCGATGCCGAGCAACTCGTTATAAACACCCCACGTTTTTTGCACCGCCGCCTCCCACGGAAACTGTTTGGCCCTCCTGAGGCCACGCTCAACGAGATCCGCGCGTAGCGCTTCGTCCGCGGTGAGTGCGAGGAGAGCCTGCGTAATCGACTCAGTATTCAGTGGGTCGGCGAGCAGTGCCGCGTCGCCGGCCGCTTCAGGCAGCGCGGAGCAGTTCGACGTCAGTACGGGAACGCCCCATGCCATTGCCTCTAACACCGGAATCCCGAAGCCCTCATCAAGCGAAGGAAAGGCAAATACCGAAGCGCGTGAAAGCAAATCGTGCAGACCGGCATCCGAAACATAGCCCGGCGTCGCTATATCGGAACGCCTCGGGCTGCGCGCGATCCGATCGAGCACCGACGCCGCGCCGTAGCCTTGAGAACCGGCAAGTACCAGGCGCCAGCCCGGCTCACATTGTTCGAAGGCGTCGATGAGCCGTTCGAGATTCTTGCGCTTCTGGATGGCGCCGGCGAACAGAATCAACCGCTCACGCCTTTCCGCTGGTGGTGTCTGAGAGGGGAGGTAAACGCCGTGTGGGATGACACGGATGCGTTCTCGCTCCACCCCCAGCAGCTCTTCCACTTGCCGTGCGGTGAAAGCGGAAACGGCGATGATGCGGTGGCTGCGCGCGGCGGCCTGTCGAGCCTGCTGAGCAAACCGCGCCCGGAACTCCGGGCTGGAATACTCGGCAGTGAGCACGAACAGATCGTGGAACGTGGAAACGATACGGCCGGGGCTCGCGGAATCGACGCGCTGGTTAAGAGCATGGAACAGTTCCACTCCGTGAGCTAAAGGAGCGCGCCACAACAGGCGGCGGCTCACATTTGCGGGAAGCCCCCCGGAGGCCGACTCACGCCAGCGGTGTGCGCGGTAGCACCACAGCCAGCGTATCTCCGGATGAGCGGCGGCAAGCCCGTGTAGGATCTCGCGGGAGTACACGCCCACGCCCGTGAGGTGCCTGCCAAGGCTGTAGCTGGCGTCGAGGGCGATGCGCACGCTCTTCACGCTAGCAACAATTGCACGGCTGAAGCGGCCGGCGGCTCAGGCGTTCACGTTTTCGACTGCGTACTCTTTCAGTTTCCGGTACAACGTCGTGCGCCCGATGCCCAGCATGTGTGCGGCGGTGGCGCGGTCGCCTTTGGTGGTACGGAGTGCGTGAAGGATCGCCCGGCGTTCAACCTCCGCAAGCGGAACGATTTCATCCGGTTCGCCTCGCGCGCCGGATGCGGCTCCCGATCGCTCGAATGCCGCCTGCCGGGCGTGGTTCTGCAGCGCCGAGGGCAGATCCTGTTTCTGCAGGAGCGGGCCGGGGCCGGATGCAAGCAGGCGGTGAATGCAGTTCTCGAGCTCCCGCACATTGCCCGGCCACGAATAGGACACCATCATCTCGACCGTCTCCGCCGTAAGCTGATGCGCGCCGCCATAACGCGCCAGGAAGTGTTCGATGAGAAGCGGGATGTCCTCTCGGCGGTCCCGAAGCGCGGGAAGCCGCAGAGTGACCACGTTGAGCCGATAGTAAAGATCCCGCCGGAAGCGGCCCTGTTCGGCCTCGACAGCAAGGTTGCGATTTGTGGCGGCGATAACCCGGAAGTCGCTTTGGCGCGCCTGCGTCGAGCCGACCGGCCGGAACTCCTTCTCCTGGAGAACACGCAGTAGTTTGACCTGCATGTCGAGCGGCAGCTCGCCGATCTCGTCGAGAAATGCGGTGCCGCCATGAGCGGCTTCGATCAGGCCGATCTTCTGGGCAATGGCGCCGGTGAACGATCCCTTGACGTGCCCGAAGAGTTCGCTTTCCATCAGCGGCCCGACGATGGCCGAACAGTCGATGGGTACAAACGGCCCTCGCGGATTGAGCTGGTGAATGGCGCGGGCGGCTACCTCTTTGCCGGTACCGGTTTCGCCGAGAATCAGTACCGGCCAACGAGATTGGCTGTACTGCTGAATCTGCCGGTTGACATGTCGCGCCTGTGGCGACTTGCCGACGAAAACTTGAACGCACTCGGCTGCGTATGCCGCCACAACAAAGTTCTCCCTCGTAGGCCCGTGAGCGAAAGTGGAATACCGACGCTGAATAGCCTAGATCAGGTAGTGGCCTGAGGGCGGCGAAAATCTACCGGGAATTTTCCGCCGCGACGCCGGGAACGCCTTCGAGGCTGACAACGAAGGATGCACCGGTTTCGCGGTGGAGACTCGCGGCGAGTGCCTGCGCGGCCGCGGTGGTTTCCGTTTCCCCTACCAGAACGCGCCAGAGCGGCGGAGCGCCAGAGCGGAGAACAAGCCGCACCGGGCCATAGCGCGAACCGAGCCGCGCCTCGATCGCTTCGGCGTTCCGCTTGTCAGCAAAGGCGCCGATCTGCACCGCGAACAGAGAGGGCCCTGGGTTCGTGGGGGCACTGATCAGATTCAGCCGGACACGCGCCGTTCCAGGACCGATCATCGCGATCTGCCTTGCGGCGCCTTTCGACAGGTCGATGATGCGCCCGTCCACGAACGGTCCGCGGTCGATGATGCGGACGTCCACCGAAGCGTTGTTCGACAGGTTCGTCACGCGGAGCATCGTGCCGAACGGTAGGGTCCGGTGCGCGGCGACAAGATCTTCCATGTGGTAAATCTCGCCGTCGGCGGCGGGCCGTCCATCATAAGGAACGCCATACCAACTCGCGACGCCAGTAGTGCCGTCGATGGCTTCGACTTCGGCGGGCGTCATCGGCGGCGGGGCAGAAAGGGGACGCGGCAAGGTAGCGACGTGCGCATGGCGACGCGCACAACCGCTTTCGAGCACCCCGAGAGCGAAGATGACGACCGCGAGCCAGCGCGTCCGCATCAATTCGTATCGTAGCGCAGCGCGAATCCGCGGGCGACTCCGGTCTGAAACATGGAAGTACAAAAATGTAGGCGCCAGAGCCAAAACATTTCTTGTGAGAAGTGTTTTTTGGTTTCGAATCCTCCCACGACCGCGTCCGCAGGATGGCGTCGTGCATTTTTTTCTTGACTTTCATCTCAAACAACCTTATATATGAATCACACTGCGATCTTTCTGGATCGCAAATTTGATGTTAGGGAGAATCACTCGATGAAGAACGCGACAAAGAAAGCCGCCAAGAAGCCCGCGAAGAAGGCTGCTCCGAAGAAGAAAAAGTAGCAAGCCGCCCCGATAGGGGCTAGCGGTTTCCAGGGTTCATGCAAGCCCCGGCGAAAGCCGGGGCTTTTTTCTTGCTCGAGGGGCTACTTCAGCTCCACGCTACGCTGCGCGCTCGGCACCCCACGCAGTTGGGCATCCTCCAGCCGCCGCGCCTCCTGGTAGGTAAACGCCATCCGATGCGCCACCGTGATGTTGGAAAGCACCGCGATGACCCACAGTACCGGAGCCATGCGGTCGAACAGCGCGCCGATGATCAGCAGCACCACACGTTCCGGCCGTTCCATGAAGCCAACCTTGCAGCTTGGAATCGTGTTTTCCGAGCGGGCGCGCGTATAGCTGACCATCACGGAGCCGGTCATCACGATCGCTGTCAGCACCACATAGAACGGACGGTTGATGGTGCCGTAGTAAACCAGCAGGCCCATGAGGAGCGCGAGATCGGAGTAGCGGTCAAGAACCGAGTCGAAAAAGCCGCCGAAACGCGTCACCTGGTTCGTCGCCCGGGCGACACGGCCGTCGACCATGTCGAACAGGCCCGCTCCGATGATGATCGCCCCGGCGGCGCGAAATCGTCCCGCGGCGAGCGTCACCGCGGCAACGATGTTGATGACCAGACCGAGGAACGTCAGGACGTTCGGATGGATCTTCGACAGCGCAAGCCCGTGGACGATCATCCGGATGATTTTGCTTGCCCCGATTCCAATCGCCCGTGTGTACGTCATTGTCCTTCTTCTCCCCGCGCGGC
Source organism: Acidobacteriota bacterium (assembly GCA_021788955.1). The sequence goes on along the minus strand of JAJYKC010000005.1, from coordinate 668 downwards.
CCGCGCCGCCTGTTTCAGTTGCGTGCGGATCGAGTCATGCCCAGCGGCGCCTCAGTCATGAATCGTCGTGAGCTGCAGGATCTCCAACTCCCGGAAACCTCCCGGAATCTGGATGCGCACGGCATCGCCTACCTTCTTCCCCAACAGGCCGCGGCCGATCGGCGAACTCGTCGAGATAAGGCCCTTTTGCACGTCGGCCTCCTCGCTCGTCACCAGACGGTAGGTGATTTCCTCTTCCTTCTTCAAATCGAGCACCACTACGCTCGAGCCGAGACCGACCCGATCGCGTGGGATCTTCGACATGTCCACCATGGACAGTTCGCGAAGCCGCGCGTGAAGCTGCCCCAGGCGCGCGTTCACCAACCCCTGGCGCTCCTTGGCCGCATGGTATTCGGCGTTCTCGCTGAGGTCCCCGTGAGCGCGGGCTTTCAAGATCTCTTTGGGCAACTCGTTTCGCAACTCGTATTCCAGAGCTGCAATCTCGGTTTCGAGTTTCTTCTTGAGCTCTTCCATTCGCTACTGCGGTCCTCAGGCCATTATGGCAGATGTAGCCCCGTTTCAGGTCGCTTAGTCTTGTCTCATACAAGATGAGCCTGAAGCGAGGGGTTGTTTCTCACACAAGATGAGCCTGAAGGGGAGGGTCGGGATGCTGGGAGTTGATGCTCAGC
>JAJYKC010000478.1 GCA_021788955.1 Acidobacteriota bacterium | reverse complement strand
GCGCCATTGGAGTCTTGTCCGGTCGAGGCGCCGTCGGACTAGTCCAGTACCCGATCTCTTCATCGTTGCCATCCATCGGAACGATGTCGGCGAACGCGGCTGATTCCACACCAGGCACCTGCCGAACCTTCTCAAAAGCCTCCTGTCGCGCCGCACGCATCGTCGCCGGCGTGCTCGCCGGGCCCTGGGATAGAAACACGTTCGTCACAAGTACGTTGTGCGGATCGAATCCGGGGTTGAGCGACGAGACGCGAAGAAGCGACCTCCCCAGCTCCGCCGCGGCCACCAGCAGCACGCACGCCAGCGCAATTTCAGCAACCACGAAGGCCGCATGCGGCCGCCGCGAACTTCCCGCCACGGTCCGCGCTCCGGCCCGCAGCGCCTGCTCGGGTCCCCCACTGGGCGCGCGCAGCGCCGGCGCCACACCGAACAACATTCCGCAGACGAGCGACGCTCCCAGTGCGAACAACAACACACGCCAATCCACGTGAATCTCCGCGGCGCGCGGCAAACCGTCCGGCCAAAGCGCAACAAACGGCCGCGTGCCGAGCATCGCGATCAACACACCGGCCGCGCCGCCCATCATCGAGAGCACCGCGCTCTCGGTGAGACATTGCCGCATCAGCCGCCCGCGTCCGGCTCCCAACGCCGCCCGCATCGCCAACTCCCGCTCTCGTGACACCGCCCTCGCCAGCAACAGGCTCGCCACGTTGACGCACGCGATCAACAGCACCAGCCCGACCGCGCCCAGCAGCATCCAAAGCGTGCCCCGCACATCGCCGACCACCGATTGCAAATACGGCCGCACCGCAATCGTCCGGCCTGAGTCGGCCTTCGGATACTGTTTCGCAAGGCGCTTCCCGACCAAATCCAACTCCGCCTGCGCCTGCGCAAGTGTCGCGGACGGCCTGAGCCGCGCCAGAACTCGAATGCCCGGATGCATGTCGCGGTTCTGCATGAGCGGCGTTGTGTCCTGCCCCAGAGGGATGAACACGTCCGAATCCCCAATCGGCTCGAACCCCGACGGCGCCACGCCGGTTACCGTGTATGTCTTCCCGTCGAATCCAATCTGCGAGCCGATCGCGTTCTTGCTTCGGCCGAACCGGGTGCGCCACAGCCGGTCGCTGAGGATCGCCACCGGCGCCCCGCCCGGACGGTCCTCCTCTGCCTGAAACTCACGCCCCGCCTCGAGCGGGATCCCGAAGGTCGCAAACATCCCGGCCGAGATCTCCCGTCCCGGCACGTACTCGGCTTCTCCGGGCCGGCTGACCAGCCCCCGATGCCATCGCCACGCCGACATCCCGTCGAGCGTATGGCTCTGGCTCTTGCAGTCCAGAAAATTCAGATAGGAGAAGGCCCACAGGTCGTGGTACTTTTCCGTCTGCTCGCGCAAGTCCACCATCCGATCTGGCTGCGGCAGCGCCAGCGGCTTCAGCAACACCCCGCTCACCACCGTGAACATCACCGTCGTTGCACCCGTACCGAGCGCCAGCGTCAACAGCGCTACCGCCGCGAAGCCTGGCCGTTGCCGAAAGCTGCGCATCGCGTATCGCAGATCCTGCAGAAGATCTTCCACCCACCTCGTACCCCGCGCGTCACGGCATGCCTCTTTCACCTGTTCCGCCCCGCCAAGCGCAATCGCCGCCCGCCGCCGCGCCTCATCCGGGTCGAGCCCCTGCGCCTCGAGATCCGAAGCATGCTGCTGCAAATGGAACCGCAACTCTTTCTCGAGTTGCTCCTCCAGCCTCTTCCGTCCCAACAACCGCCCGAGCCAGTTCATGAGACGTCTCCTTCCACCATCTGGAGAATCGTCCCGACCGCCTCGGCCAGCCGCTCCCAACTCGCCGTCTCCTCCTCGAGTTGCCTCCTCCCTTGGCGCGTCAGCTTATAGAACTTCGCCTCGCGTCCGGTCTCGGTCGGCTTCCACTCCGCCACCAGCAACCCCCGGTTCTCCAGCCGGTGCAGCGCCGGATACAGCGATCCCTGCGGCACCTGCACCACGTCGCGCGAAACCTGCTGCAGCCGCTGCGCGATCGCGTAGCCGTGCACCGGCCCCAGCGCCGCCACCTTCAGAATCAATAGATCCAGCGTCCCTTGCGGGAGATCGGACTTCTCGGGCATCTGAATACCTCGGTCTTCTACATGTTAACCGCACACAGGTAGAAGTGCAAGGTATGAAACTACTACGCCAGATCCACCGCAATCACCTCGTGCACCCCGATCTGAGGTGTCTCGAACTCCAAAACATCCCCACTCTGCCGGTACTGCGCCGCGCGATCCGCCACTAGGTACCGCGCCCCCGTCGCCCGCCGCCCCGCCGGAATCCGCACCCGCACCTTCTGACCCACCAGCGGCACCACCTCCCGCACCGGCCCCTTCATCATCATCGGATTCGTCAGGTTCACCAGGTGCACCGTCATCGAATCCTTCTGCTCCCACACCGCCAGGTCAATCACGCCCGGCCCCTCCACCGTCACTACCGGCGGTTCGTTCGTCGCCCACCGGATCGCATTCCCCAGCAACTTCCCGTGGTCCACATTCAGCACCTGCCAGAACGTCCGCCCGATGTCCCACGGAAAATACACCACCCGTGAGGCCCCGTTCTCCCGCACTACAACCCCCGGATCGCGCCGCTTCGCCGGCCTCGGGAACACCTCCTCCATCGGTAAGTCCGGATAACTCGGCACCACAGTAAGCGGCCACACCCGGTTAGTCCCGCTCTCACTTACTCCCACGCGGTTCACGCCGTTGATGATCCGAGTCGCATCTTCCAACCCCGCAAGCATCGGATGAAACTTGCCTCCCCGATCCCTCTCGAGCGTCAAGTACGAATTCCGCATCGGCCCTTCCCGCCGCCCGTCAAACGACGCGCCCCACAACTCCGCCAAGCCGAAGTCCTTCCGACCCTTGCCCCACTCGTCGTACAACGACGTCTCATATGAAGCCACCACGCTGCCCCCGCGCGCCGCGAAAGCCCGGATCTGCCCGCACTGCGCCTCGGTGAGCGCTGCGATGTTCGGCAGAATCAGCGTCCGGAATCCCGACAGGTGCTCTTCATCCATCAGCCCGTCATGCACCATCTCAAACGGAATCCGCGCTTCCACCATCGCCTGGTAAAACCCCAGAATCTCGTTCTCCACCTTCTCCCGCGCCTGCTCGCCCCCATAAAACTCCGCCGTCTGCTGCGAGTACACCATCCCCACCCGCGCCAGCGGCCGCTCGTTC
>JAJYKC010000004.1 GCA_021788955.1 Acidobacteriota bacterium | reverse complement strand
ACGTCCTGCCGGTGCATTGGCGGCTCGACGAGGTCTGGACCGCGGGACGCCGGACGCCGTTCCAAATGGCCTTCCTCTCCGCGGTGGGCATCACCTTTCTCGGTCTGGCGGCGCTCTCCTCCACAGCCCGCCGCGGAATCGCCGCGGGCCAGGTCGTAGCCGCCTTCACCGGCGCTCTCGCCCTGGTCGATTTCGTAGGCCTGCTGTACGGGGCGGAGGCGCTTTACCGCACGGCCGGTTCGCCGTCCATGACCGCGGCGACGGCGGCCACCGTCATGCTTCTGGCCTTCGCCCTGATGTCCGCGGAGCCGTCCCAGGGGCCGATGGGCTCGCTCACCTCGAAGGCGCCGGGCGGCGTCATGGCCCGCTACCTGCTTCCGGTGGCGATCTCGTTGCCGGCCATCCTTGGCTGGCTCAGCCTGGTAGGCCAGCGGCGCGGCTTCTACAATGCCGCCGAGGGGGTTGCGCTGCTGGCCTCCGCCAGCCTGCTCGTGTTTGGTTTCCTGGTCTGGGCCGCTGCCCGGCTGCTCAACCGGCTCGACGCGCGGCGCTCGGGCGCCGAAACCGCCCTGCGCGAAAGCGAGGCACGCTTCCGGCTGCTCGCCGACGCCATGCCGAAGATCGTGTGGTCGGCGCTGGCCGACGGCAGACTGGACTACTGCAACCAGCACTGGCTCGAATATACGGGCTTTACGCTCAAGCAGTCTCTCGCCTCGGGCTGGACCGCCGCCCTCCATCCGGACGACCTGCCGCAGGCGCTCGAAAGCTGGAAAAAATCGATTGAAACCGGCGAGCCATACGAGGCCGAATATCGCTTCCGCCGCGCCTCCGACGGCTCCTACCGTTGGCATCTCGGCCGGGCCGTTCCCGCGCGCGACTCCTCCGGCGCCATCACCCACTGGTTCGGCGCCTGCACCGACATCGAGGACTACAAGCGGGCCGAGGCCGAGATCCGGTCGCTGAACGAAAAACTCGAGGACCGCGTCCGCGAGCGCACCGCCGAGTTGGCCTCCACCGAGGCCCGCCTTCGCGGCGTGCTCGAAGCGGCTACGCAGGTGGCGATCTTCGCCGCTGACACCAACCGCGTGATCCGCATCTTCAACCCCGGCGCCGAGCGCATGCTCGGCTACCGCGCCGAAGAGGTGGTCGGCAAATGCACGCCGGAGCGCTTCCACGACCGCGCCGAATGCGAAGCCCGGGCCGCCGAGCTCACCGCCGAGTTCGGCCACCTCGTCGGCACCGACGAAGTGTCCCTTATTTGGGCGCGCCACGGACGCGCGGAGGAACGCGAATGGAGCTACATCCGCAAGGACGGCACGCGCCTTCGGGTGCGCCTCGCTGTCACCCCGCTGCGCGGTCCCGACGGCCGGATCCAGGGCTTTCTCGGCGTCGCCACCGACATCACGTCGCATATCGCGCTCGAAGCCGAACTCCGCGAGACCAACGCCCGGCTGGTCGAGCAGACCCACCGGGCGGAGGAGGCCAACCGCGCCAAGACCCGCTTCCTGGCTTCCATGAGCCACGAGATCCGCACCCCGATGAACGCGATCCTCGGCATGGCCGACGTGCTCTGGGACACCCGGCTCGATTCCGAGCAGCGCAAGTATGTCGAGGTGTTCCGCCACGCCGGCGGCCTGCTGATGAACCTCATCAACGACATCCTCGATCTGTCCAAGATCGAGTCGGTCGGCGTTCATCTCGAGCAGCTCGATTTCGACCTGGAAAATGTGATCGACGAGTGCGTGGAACTCAGCGCGCCGCGCGCCAGAGAGAAAGGCCTCCACCTGGTGGCGCGCATCGTGCCGGGCACGCAGACGGCGCTGCGGGGCGATCCGTCCCGGCTGCGCCAGGTGCTGCTGAACCTGCTCGGAAATGCGTTGAAGTTCACCGCCGCCGGACAGATTACGCTAACCGCCTCCAACCACGCCGCCGGTGTTCCCGGACACATCGAAATCGCGGTCGCAGACACAGGCATTGGCATTCCCCAAGACCGCCTCGGCGCTATCTTCGAAGAGTTCGAACAGTCCGACACCTCGACGACGCGCCGGTACGGCGGCACCGGCCTCGGCTTGAGCATCAGCCGTGTGCTGGTTCAAAGGATGGGCGGCTCCATCGGCGTCGAAAGCCAGATCGGACGCGGAACGACCCTCCGCTTCGACGTGCGTCTCGGCGTAGCCGGCACGGCGCTGCCGCGCGAAGCCGAGCCACCGCTCGCCGGACGCCGCGCGCTGCTTGTCGCCCCGGAAGCCGCTTTCCGCCAGGTGCTCGAAGAAGCGTTGGAGTCTTTTGGAATGTCCTGCCGGTCAGATTTGCCGGGCGACTGCGGTCTGGCGCTGATCGGCGGCCTGCCCGGCGATGTGCAAGCCCTGGACCGGCTCGCCGCCTCCGGCGTGCCCCTGATTCTTGCCGCGGCGGACGGAGCAGCGGCGCAGGCCGTCGAGAGCTCGCGCCTCCCGCTGGCCGGACGTGTGATGCTTCCCGTCTCGCGCCGCGCGCTCCGAAAGTTGGTCTGCGAGGCCATCGCTCTGCCTCCGCCCCGCATTCCGCCACAGCGGAGCGACACCCCGCGCCCATCCCTGCCCGGCGCACCACTGCGGATTCTCATCGCCGAGGACGTGCCCGGAAACCGGTTCCTGCTTCAGACCTTTCTGAAGGACACTCCTCACCGGATCGTGTTCGCCGAAGACGGTGGCCAGGCCGTCGAGCATTTCAGGCAAGGTCCATTCGACATCGTCTTCATGGACATGCAAATGCCCGTGATGGACGGCTTGCAGGCGGTGGCGGCCATCCGCGAACTCGAGCATCACCAGCATCTGGCGCGCACGCCCGTCATCGCCCTCACCGCCAGCGCCTACGCCGAGGATGTTGAAGCGGCGCAGTGCGCCGGCTGCGACGGTCATCTCGCGAAACCGGTCTCAAAATCCAAGTTCCTCGATACGATCACGGCATTCACGGCTTCCATCTCCACCCGGGCCGCGTCGGCGGGCGGGGAACCCTCCGAAGCAACCGGCAAAGCATCCTGATCGACGCGCCAAGTCCGGCGCTTCCACACTACACTGGAGATGAAAAGGCTCGTCCCCTTCTTATATGATGCGCGCCACCCTCCTTTACCTCTCCGAGCAGAGCTGGCTCAGGCATTGGGTGGAGGATTCGCCACTTTCGCTCCGCCTGACCTCACGATTCGTCGCCGGACGCCGCCTCGACCAGGCGCTCGCTGTCAGCCGCCGCCTCGAGGCCGAGAAAATTTTCGTAAGCCTGGACTACCTCGGCGAGCACGTCCACACGGTCGAGGAGGCGAACGCGACTCTCGACCGGTATGTCGACCTGCTCGGCTCGCTGTCGTCTCTTACGAGCGGCCCCACCGTGTCGATCAAGCTCAGCCAGTTCGGACTGGATCTGGCGCCGGCGCTGTGCCGCAACAATGTCGCCCGCCTGGTGGAACGCGCCCACGGCCTTGGCACGCGCATCGAAATCGACATGGAAGCGAGCCCGACCACCGACGCGACTCTCGACATTGTCCGGGATATGCACGCGCGTTTCGGCTCGGTCCGCGCCGTCATCCAGGCTTACCTGCGCCGCAGCGAGGCCGACATTGAGCAGTTGAATCGGGAGCGAATTCCGGTGCGGCTGTGCAAGGGCGCCTATAAAGAGCCGCCGTCGGCCGCCTTCCAAAAAAAGACTGAAGTCGATGCCAACTACATCCGATTATTGAAGAAGTTGCTGGATGACGGCGCTTATCCGGCGCTGGCCAGCCACGACGGCGCGATCGTCGGCGAAGCTTTGCGCCATGTCCGCGAGCGCGGCTACGACGCCGGCCGCTTCGAGTTCCAAATGTTGTACGGCATCCGCCGCGACCTGCAGCGGATGCTCGTCGGCCAGGGTTACCGGCTCCGTCTCTACGTCCCCTTCGGCGACGCCTGGTACCCGTATTTCATGCGCCGCCTGGCGGAGCGGCCGGCGAATTTGTTGTTCCTGGCCCGAAACCTGCTCCGAGGGTAAAGCGCCCCATATTGTTGAGGGAACTTTGGGTCCAGGAAAGGAGTCTGATAAGTTATGAAGTACTGGGGCTTACTGGCGTCAAAGCTTGTGGCGGCGGGCAGCCTCATGCTGATAGTCCGCGGCCTGATCCGCTGGTACTTCGGCAAGCCGGCCGTGTTCCTCGGTCTTCCGAGCGACCCGTTCGCGCACGACCTGACATACACCACGGTCATGATGCTGTTTTCGTTGTTCTGCTTCGGCCTGGTTTATTTGGCCGTCTGGGACCAGCGCTACCGCTGCCGCACCTGCCTCCGCCGTCTGCGCATGCCGCTCAACGCCGGTTCCTGGCCGAACAGCTTGCTCAAGGGCCGGCCGCGCATCGAATATATCTGCCCGTACGGCCATGGCACCCTGCGCGTCCCCGAAGAGCAGGTCACCGGTCCCGCCGCGCCGGACTGGCATAAGAACGAAGACATCTGGAAAGAACTCGAGTCGCTCGAGGAAACGCGCCGATGAATCCTTCCGGCGGCCTTTGGCGCACTGCCGCCGCCGTCGTTATCCTCGCCGGCCTCATCGGCATGTCGGGACTTCTCGCCCCGCCGTACGTCCGCAACTGGCGCCTCCAGCAATACCTGAACTCACTCGCCGAGGACTCCAACGCCCCCTCCCGCCCGCCGGAGCAGATCGCGTCCGACGTCTCGCGCAAGGCCGCCAGCCTCGGCATCGCGCTCGAAGCCTCGAGTGTGCATGTCGTTATCCGCGGCGCCCGCCTCTCGATCCGCGCACCCTACGCGGTCCGCGTCGAAATGCCAGGCTACGCCGTGGACCTCCATTTCCGGCCCGAAACCGGAGGCGTTTGAGATCCCACCCGGAGCCCGCGTCCGGACGCCCGTGCGAAGATAAAACTGAGTGGCTGTAAAGCTGAAGGTACAACGCACGAAGGCCGGTCTCGTCCGGTTCCTCCTCTCCCCGTTCGGCAAGGTCTTCGTGGCCGTTTCCCTGCTTTTGTTCCTCACCGGCGCCTCCCTGTTCTGCTGGGCCTGGGTCAAATACTCCAAGCTGATTGACGCCAAGCTGAGGGCCGGGCCCTTCGCCCACACTTCGCTTCTGTTCGCTGCTCCCGGCGTGGTCATGACCGGCGATGAAGCCACGCCGGACCAGATTGCCGCCGAACTCCGCCGCGCCGGCTACAGCGACTCCAATCGTAACCCCCTTGGCTACTACACACTAGCCAGCAACGAAATCGACATCTATCCCGGCCCCCAGTCGGCCTTCGACCCCGAAGGCGGCGTCATCCGCTTCAACGGCAATCACGTCAGCCGCATCATCTCGCTCCGCGACAACACGGACCGCACCGAGTATCTCCTCGAGCCCGAGCTGATCTCAAACCTGTTTGACAAGAACCGCGAAAAGCGCCGCATCGTTCACTACGCCGACATCCCGCCGGTGCTGGTCGACGCCGTCATCTCGGCCGAGGACAAGCGCTTCTTCCAGCACTCCGGCTTCGACCCGATCCGCATCGTCAAGGCGATCTTCGTCGACCTCCGGTCCCAGCGCAAGGAAGAAGGCGCCTCCACGCTCACCCAGCAACTGGCCCGCGGCTTCTGGCTGAACCGGGCCAAGACCTGGAAGCGCAAGCTGGCCGAAGTCATCATCACCATCCAGCTCGAACAGCGGCTGACCAAGCAGCAGATCTTCGAGTACTACTGCAATTGGGTGGACCTCGGCCGCCGCGGCAGCTTCGGCATCCGCGGCTTCGGCGAGGGCGCCCAGGCTTTCTTCGGAACGGACATCAGCCACCTCACGGCGCCTGAAGCCGCGATGCTCGCCGGCCTGATCCAGCGCCCCAGCATGACCAACCCGTTTCGCTGGCCCGACCGCGCCCGCAACCGCCGCAACCTCGTGCTCAAGCTGATGCACGACAACGGCTACCTTACCGAAGCCCAGTATGAGGACGCCGCTTCCAGCCCGCTCGTGCTCGCCAAGCCCGACATGGAATCCACCGAGGCGCCCTACTTCGTCGACGCCGTCAACGACTCTCTCCTCGACCAGTTCCAGAACCGCGACTTCCAGTCCACCGCCTACCGCGTCTACACCACGCTCGACCTCCAGCTTCAGCGCGATGCCGCCGAAGCCGTCCGCATCGGCATGGAAGAAGTCGACAAGACCATCGCCCGCCGGCGCAAGCGCGACCCCAGCTACCCCGAGCTTCAGTGCGCCCTGATCGCCCTCGATCCGCACACCGGCGAAGTGAAGGCCTTCATCGGAGGCCGCAGCTACGGCCAGAGCCAGTTGGACCGCCTCATGTCGGAGCGCGAGCCCGGCAGCTCATTCAAACCGTTCGTCTACGCCGCCGCCATGAACACGGCGATCAACGGCTCACCCACGCCAATCACGCCGGTGACGATGCTCAACGACGAGCCGACTACGTTCTGGTTCGATAACAAGCCCTATGAGCCGGCCGACTTCGAAAAGGAATACCGTGGCGAGGTCACCGTCCGCGACGCGCTCGCCCACTCGCTCAACGTGCCCGCCGTCGAAGTCGCGCAGCAGGTCGGCTTTCAGAACATCGTCGATCTGGCGCGGCAGGCCGGCATGAATCTGAACATTCAGCCGACTCCCGCCATCGCGCTCGGCGCCTACGACGTCACGCCCGTCGAGATCGCAGGCGGCTACACGATCTTCGCCAACCACGGCCAATACGTGAAGCCGTACTTTCTGGCCTCCATCCGCGACGCCGCCGGCCAGGAGATCTACCACAACACGCCGGAAATGCGGCAGGTCCTCGATCCGCGAGTGGCGTTCTTGATGGATAGCCTGATGGAAGAAGTGCTGCGGAGCGGCACCGGCGTCCAGGTTCGCGGCCGCGGGTTCAATCTGCCCGCCGCGGGCAAAACCGGAACCTCCCGCGACGGCTGGTTCGCCGGCTTCACTTCGAAACTCCTCTGCATCGTCTGGGTCGGCTTCGACGATCACCGCGACATCAAGCTCGAAGGCGCGCACTCGGCTCTGCCTGTGTGGACCGAATTCATGAAGCGCGCCCACGAACTCCGCGAGTACCGCACCGTGACGGACTTCGACCCGCCGCCGGGCGTCGTCAGCGTGCAGATCGATCCGGAAACCGGCCAACTCGCCACCGCCAACTGCCCCCACACGCGCACCGAGTATTTCATCGAGGGCACGCAGCCGGTGGAAATCTGCCACCTCCACGGCGGTGGCGCCATCCACGTCGCCGGCTGGGAGACAACGGCGCCGGCCCCCAACGGCACCGCGCCCGCCGTTCCTCCGCCTCCGCCCTCGGTGCAGGCTCACAACAACGTGCCGGGTCACAACCCCACGACGGTCATTCCGACCCCGCAGCCCGCTCCTCCGGCGCAGGCGCAGGAAAAGAAGAAGAAGGGCTTCTTCGGCCGTTTGAAGGATATTTTCCGGTAAGCGGAGCCGCGCCCGATGGCCGTGAACAGCCGCGTTGCGCTGGTCGTGTTAAGTGCTGCCGCGCTGGGCACGGCCAGAAGCCAGCCGGCTACGGACGAAAGTCTCCGGCTCATCGCCCTGCGGTCCATCTTCCCCGGAATGCAGGTTTCGCCGGATTACAGCAAGAAACTCAATGACTCCTGGCCGAATAAGCCAAAACCCGGCGAGATTTTCTTCCCCGACACCCTGTCGGGCGAGAGCGTCTATCGTGTGGTGGGTGAACCCAGCAACGAAGCCGAGCGCTGCGCGTCGGACGATGTCATCGCCCCTGGGGTCTATAAGCGGACTCGTGAGGTTCGATTCCGTCTAATCCCGTGGCCCAGGGAACACGGCGACGGGCTGCTGGCCGTAGTGCAATACCGCTTTCCAAAGGCAAATCCTGCGATGTCTTGTCCTTCGATCGGTCTTGTGGTGCACCTGGTCAAGTACGCGCAGGACTGGAACGTAACGGAGAGATACCTCCTCGACACCGTTCATCACGGAGCAATCGAGGGAATCCGGCTTCTGAATTTCACGGGAGACGGCGCGGATTTGCTTGTTATCGAATCCGATTCCGGCGGCGCCGGCACCTTGCTCAGCATTTTATGGATGTTTGATCTGAGTGGCGGGCGCTTCAATGAGGTCCTGGAGACCGATTCGCGATTTGAGTACATGACCGACGACTCCTATATCCAGGTCCTGGACTTCGCGCGAACCCGCGAAAGCCGGGGACAGCAGTTCTGCTTCACCAAAACCGCGTTCCTTGAAAGCGGAAAAGCATTCCGCCCGCCGCGAATCACCCACCCCTGCTACAAGCGCGGCGAAGGTGTCGACGCCCGGGACTCGAACCAACGGAACAAAATGCTCGCGCCACGGCGCTGAGGTTTGGTGGCTTTCCCACGTCCCTACTGGTTCGGCGTCTGCGAGGGCGTGCCCATCGACGTTGGCGTCGCGCCGGGGCTGGTCGCTGTGTTGGTGCTGAACGGCGTGTTGGTCGAGTTCTGAGAGCCGGACATCGGCGTCTGCCCCGGCTGGCCGGCCATGCCTTGCTGGCCTCCCAAGCCCGGCAGTGTGCCCGCCTGGCCGGGGAGCCCGTTCAGCTTCTTCATGTCGAAGATGAACTCCCACTCGCTGTACTTCTTGTGCTTGTCGAATTCCATGATGCCGCTCACCTTGCTCTTGCTGGCGACGCCGACAATGCCGCCGCCGAGGAGCTGGTTCCCGCCGCCGAACGGGCTCGCGCCTGCCACGCCGCCGGGCGCGGGCGAAGTCAACTGCTGCTGAATCGCGCTAAGCGCCGCGTTCGATCCCGCCCCACCGAACGGACCGCCTGGACCGGCCGGCGCGGTGGGTCCGGCCTGGGCGAACGCCCCCTGCCCGAACGCTCCCTGCCCAAACGCCGTTTGCCCGAATCCGCCTGGGGCGCCTTGCTGGAATGGATTCTGCCCCGGAACTCCCGTTTGCGGAAATCCGGGCTGGCCGGTTTGTCCGGGCACGGTCTGCGAAGGCATGACCTGTCCCGGCATCCCGTACTGCCCGGGAACGCCGGTCTGTCCCGCCGTGCCGCCGCTCTGAGTGGGCGGAAATCCTACCGGCGGATACTGCCCGTTCTGGCCTAACGCATTCGGATCGAGCGGCGCGTTTGGATCGAGCGGCGCATTCGGGTCGTTCGGGTTCAGCGGCGCCTGCCCTCCCACGCCGGGCAGCGTGCGGTCGCTCGGCCGCTTTGCCAACCCGGGGTTCACATCCCCCGCCGCGTTCGGATCGTTCGCCGCGTTCGGATCGGTTGCCGTCCCCGTCGTCCCCGTGGTCCCCGTCATGCCGGCCGGCGTGCCTGTCGACGGCGTACCGAAACCGAAGCCGGACGTCTGTCCGGGCGTCTGCCCCTGCGCAGCGGTCTGTGTGCCGCCCGGCCCGCCCGAGGTTCCTCCGGGCGCTCCCGGCGCTCCCGGCGCTCCGGTTCCCTGGCCGAACGGCTTCTGCACCAGCGAATCCAGGATCTGCCCGCCCGGTCCCACATGGATCAGCCGCCAGTCGGCCTTGCCGGTCATCGGATCCACGTAGCGCTTGCGCAGGAACCGCATGCTGTTCGTGCTCTCCAGATCGTCCAGCGTCGCCGGAAAGCGTCCCAACTGCCGGTAGAACCGCCGCACCGCGGTTACGTATTCCTGCCCGCGGTCGACGAGAAGCTGCTCTTTGGCCCGCTGCTGCTCGAACACCACGCGCGGCATCTCCATGTACAGCGAGATGGCGATCAACGCCGCCATCACGAACACCAGCAGCAGGGCAAATCCGCTCTCCTCCGCCGATGCCCCGCGCCGCCGCATCAGCTTTGCAACTCCGGCGCCAGCGGCAACGTCTGCTCGTGCTTGAACTGCTCGTCCTCGACCACCGCCGAGCCGATATTGATCCGCAGCACCTTGTACCGCTTCTTGATCACGTCGCCCTCTCCCGCCACGAGGATATCCTCGCCATCGAGGAAGAAGGCTTCTTTCCGTTGCGCCGAACTCACGAACCCATAGAACTTCAGCGTGATCGGCGGCGGAGGCGGCGGACCCGAGGGCAGCTTCGCTTCTGCCGGCACCTGCCCGGCGACCGTTGGCGGCAGCCCCAGATGCTCCTTGTCCGGCACCTTCACCGGCGCCACCGGGGCCACCGGCTCCGCCGCGAAATCGAAGATCGACCGCTGCCCGCCCTGCGGCTGCACTTCCCGCAGCTTCGCCAGCAGATCCAGCCGCAGCGTCGGGTCGGTATGCTCGGGGTCGATCGGGTCGTCCTTGGAGCGCTTCATCGAAGGATGAAACTCGCCGAGATCGGCCGCGCTCGGCCGCGTCACCCGCCGCGGCCCGTTGTCCCGAGCGATCGGCGGCGCATTCGTTGCCGCAGCCGGAGCCGGCCCTTCGTCGCCGGGCGTCGAGCTCGAATTGCTCCAGATGAAATACGCGGCCACCAGCACCAGGCCGCCGAGGAGAATCACCTTCTTGGGCTCCGCGCCAAGTTTGCTCGGTTTCAGGATCATGGCGCGCCCCCGGCCGCCGCCCCGCCGACCGTATCCTGCACGAAAGCGTCCAGCTTCACCGTGATGTTCAACAACTGCGCCTGCTGCTGGGGCGTCGCCTGCAGGCCCTCAATGATCAACAGCCGGTCCGAGTGGTCGATCTTGTTCACGAACTGAATCAGGTTCGCGTACGATCCGGCGTAGTTCGCCGTGACCTTCATGAACTGCAGCGTGTCGCTGCCTTCCACCGGCTCGATGGTGAACGTGCTCTCGCGCGCCTGAATGCCGGAGTCCTTGGCGTCGGCCACCAGTTCGGCCAGAATCGCCGAATACGCGGAGCGCCGGGCCAGGAAATACTGGCCCAGGAAATGCTCGCCCTCTGTCCGGCCGGTCTTCACCTTGTTCAACAGCGCCGTGGTCCGCGCGATGCCGCCGCGCTGCAGCCGCAGCGAAGAGCGCAGGTTCGACACCTGCTCGCGCAGCTCCTCCGGCGACCCTCCCACGGGCCGCACCAGCAGATACGCCGCCACAAGGTTCGCCAGCGCCAGCACCGCTGCCAGCAGCCGCAGCCAACCCAGCGGCGCGCGCGGATCGAGCCATGCCGGAATGCTAAAGCTTCTGAGCATAGTTCACGCTGATCCGGTACCGCAGCAGTTTCTCGGTCTGCGTCGGAGGCAAGGAGTTATAAACCGAAGCCGGCCCGAACCGCGGCGAGGCCTCGAGCTTCCGCAGAAGGTCGAGCACCGGTCCGGGGTCGTTGGCGCCGACGACCATGTCCAGCAGCACGCGGTTGCGCGCGTCGATCTGCGGCAGGCGCACCGCGATCAGGCGCACGTTGTACGGCAGCACTTCTTCGAGATCGGCGAACAGACGAGTCCAACTGATCGCCTTCCGCGCGATGAGCTGGTTCAAGAACACGTTCTGCTCGAACACCACTGCGTTGCCCGTCTGCCGCACAGCCGCCTCCAGGCGCGCCTGCTGCTGCTGGGTCGCGGCCAACTGTGCGTTCAGTTGCGCGATCTCGGTGCGCTCGTGCGCGGCCTGCCGCCGGTCGTTCCAGGCCAGAAGAAGCTGCGCGGCCAGCGCCGCCATGAGCAGCACGGAAACGGCGATCAACGCCACAAGCTGCGCCCGCCGCGGACGGAACGGCTCGCTCGAAAGGTTGATCGGCACGCGGATCATGCCGCTTCTCCTTCCAGCAGCCCCAGCAGCCCCGCGTCACCCTCGCCGGCGGCGCCGTGGCTTGTCCGCAACGTCTCGGCCGGAATCCCCCAGCCCGCGCTCCATTTTTCGCCGCGCCCGCCGAACCCGCACAGCAACACACGGTCCGCCGGCTTGCCCAGCTTGTCTTCCACGTATACGAACGTCGGCTCGAGCACCGCCGACACCTCGGGCTCACTCACCTGCTCGAGTTCCACGCACCGCACCAGGCGCACCGCGCTCTCTTCGATCACTGCCACCGTCAGCACGCGTCCGCACAACTTCACGAGCACAGAAATGCCGCCGGGCTTCACCAGCCGCAGCGCCGCGAACAGCGACGGCACGACGAGCCCGACTTGAAAGCCTGCCGCCCGGAACGGCGCTTCGTACCGGGCCAGAATCTCCAGCGGAATCAGCGCCACCACCACGTCCACCCTCCCGGCGGACGCCGGCTGCGCATGGAAGCTCAGCGCCGCCGCGTCGATGTCGAACGGCACCGTCTTCTTCATCCGGAATCGCACCAGCATAGCCTGCTCGGCCGCCGAGCCGGGAAACGTTTGAAAATCGAGCACCGAAATTCGCGCCGCAAAATCCGGAAGCACCAGCGCCGCGGGCCGCTTCCGCGTCCCCACCGGTCCGCTCAACAGATTCACCGCCGCCTGAAACGCCCCCTGGTCGGCGACGTTGTCTTCGAGCGGCGTCACCCGCAGCACACCCTCGGCGAGATCCGCGTGCTTCAACTCCGGACCATCCCCGTTGCGATGCGCCGCCGCGATCGCCCGCCCGGATATCTCGAAAATGTCAGCCGGCGGAGGGTCCGTCACCAGGCGCCGGCACGCACTCCAGATCGAACTAGCCTTCAATGAACGTCACCTTGTTGATCTCGCGCAGGGTCGTCGTTCCCTGCAGCGCTTTTTCCACCGCCGACTCGCGCAGGAACGTCATCCCCTCCTCGCGCGCCGCCCGCTTGATCTCCGACGTTGGCCGCTTGGCCAGAATCAACTCCCGGATACGCTCGCTCAAATCGAGCAGTTCGTGAATCGCCGTCCGTCCGCGGAAGCCCGTGCCTCCGCACTCGAAACACCCCACGCCTTCCTGAAACACCGTGTCCTTGTATTGGTCGGGATCCATGCCGCTCTCGGCCAGCATCTCCGGCGGATACGTCGCCGGCTTCTTACAGTGCTCGCAGATCACGCGCACCAGCCGCTGTGCCAGAATGCAGTTCAGCGCCGAGACGAAGTTGTACGGCTCGACGCCCATGTTCAAAAACCGTCCCAGGACGTCCAGCACGTTGTTGGCGTGCACCGTGGTGAACACCAGATGCCCGGTCAGCGCCGCGTTGATCGCGATCTGCGCCGTCTCCTGGTCGCGGATTTCGCCGACGAGAATTTTGTCCGGGTCGTGCCGCAAAATCGAACGCAGCCCGCGCGCGAACGTCAGCCCCTTTTTCTCGTTCACCGGAATCTGCGTGATGCCCTTGATCTGGTATTCGACCGGGTCCTCGATCGTGATGATCTTGTCCTCGTCGTTCTTGATCTCGCTCAGCGCGGCGTAGAGCGTGGTCGTCTTGCCCGAGCCGGTCGGCCCGGTCACCAGCACCATCCCGTACGGCTCCTTGATGTAGCGCCGGAACTTCACCAGGTCGTTTTCCGAGAATCCCACGACGTCCAGGCTCAGCTTGGCGAACTTCTCGCTCATCGACTCTTTGTCGAGCACGCGAAGCACGGCGTCTTCCCCATGCACGGTGGGCATGATCGACACGCGGAAGTCGATCAGCCGGCCTTTATATCGCACGCGGAACCGCCCGTCCTGCGGCACCCTCCGCTCGGCGATATCGAGCTCGCTCATCACCTTGATGCGCGAAATGATCGTCGAGTGCCAGTCCTTGGCGATCGGCGGCATCGCATAGTGCAGCACGCCGTCGATGCGGTACTTGATGGCCACTTCCTGGTCCCGCGTCTCGATGTGAATGTCGCTCGCCCGCCGCTCCAGCGCGTTGAAGATCGTCGTGTCCACCAGCTTGATCACCGGCGCGATGTCGCTGTCGGCCGACGTCAGCTTGTCGATCGATAGCGTCTCGTCCGGGTTCTCTTCCTCGCCGACCACGTCGAGCGTGAACCCTTCGGTCACCTCTTCGAGCACCCGCGAGCTCTGCTCGGTCTTCTTCAGAAGATCCGAGATCTGGCTCAGCGTGGCGACCTTCACCTTCAGCTTCTTGTTGAGCAGCATCGACAGCTCGTCGATGAGGCTCAGATTCCTTGGATCGGCCAGCGCGATGTCCATGCTCCCGTTCCGCGCCAGCAGCGGCACGAAGTTGTAGCGGAACATCAGGTCGACCGGCACGGAGTGGAACAGGTCGTGGTCGATCCGCTCCTCGCGCAGGTCGACGAACTCGCAGCGGTACCGCTCGGCGAGCGCGCGCGCCTGCTCGCTCTCCTTCACCGGGTCGTTCACCTGCAAACGATTGGAGGCCATAACAGCAGTTCCTCAGCGCAACGAATCGGCCAGCGAGAAGATCGGCAGGTACAGCGCCACCAGCACGAACGTCACGAACATTCCCATGAAAATCATGATCGCCGGCTCGATCAGCGACAGCGCCGCCGTCATCCGCGTGCTCACGTCTTCCTCGAAAAACTCCGCCACGCTGGTCAGCATCTGAGGCAGCGCGCCGGTCGATTCCCCCACTTCCATCATGTCAATCGCCAGGCCGGGAAAGATTTTCGTCGTCTGCAGCGACGCCGACAGGCTCTTGCCCTCCCGCACCATCCTCCCGGTCGTGCTGAGCGCCTTCCGCATCACGGACGTCCCCAGCGAACTTGAGGCCGTGTCCAGCGCCTGCAGCAGCGGAATGCCGCCCACCATGAGCGTGCTCAGAATCCGGGAAAACTGCGCCACTTCGTACTTGGTCCAGATCTCGCCCGCCACCGGCAGGCGCATCCGCATCCGTTCCACCCACTCGCGCCCCGTCCCGGTCCGCGACCACATCCGGAACGCGATCACCCCGAGCGCCAGACCCACGAACCCGCTCAGCACATAGCCGCGCGCCGTTGTGCCCACCGCGATCAGAATCTCCGTCACCACCGGCAACTGCGCCGACATGCTGTGGTAGAGCTCCGAAAAGCTCGGCACCACGTAGGTGATCAGGAACACCATCAGGCAGATCACCAGCGTGATCAGCAGCGTCGGATAAACCAGGCTCAGCAGCAGTTTCTTCTTCACCGCCAGCGCCATCCGCTGGTAGGTGATGTAGCGGTCCAGCACTTCGGCAAGCGAGCCGCTCCGCTCCCCGGCCAGCACGCTGGTCACGTATATCGGCGGGAAAACCCCCTGCGCCTCGAAGGCGTCCGACAGCAGCGCCCCGCCCCGCACCTCGTCCCGCACCACCCGCACATATGCGCCGAGTTTGGGGTCGGTCAACCGGTCCGCCAACAGGTCAAGCGATTTCAGAATCGGCAGTCCCGCTTTCACCAGCGTGACGAACTGCTGGTTGAAGATCAGAAACTTTTCCAGGTTGATCTTCTTCCGCCCGGTCCCCCCGGTCACCACTGCCGCCACGCCGCCCTTCGGCTGGACCGAATAAATCAGGAACCCTTGCTGCGCGTAGCGCTCGCGGACTTCCTTCTCCGAAGACGCAACGGCCACCTGCTGGTGAACCTCGCCCCTCGGATCCGCATACCGCAGCACCCACTCCGCCATGGCTACTCGCCTTCCTCGTCGGCGAACTTCGCCCCTTCCGGCATGTGGAACCGGAAGATCGTGTCGTCCACCCGCGGGTTCACCGTCTCGCCGTCGAACAGAAACGTCAGCAGCGACCCGTCCTGTCCGGTCACCACAAGTTTCTTGATCCGGTAGTCCGGCGTCACCAGCATCTCCATGCTGTCGTAGGGCAGGTTCTGGCTCCGGGTCTTGGCCGTCAGGTCGTAATCTGCGCCGGCCGCCTTCCACTGAAAATCCTGAAACTCGCGGGAAAAGTCCAGCTTCCCCAATAGAAACGCCAGCGGAGCCCGGTAGTCGTCGGTTTCCTTCAGCTTCATCCGCTCGACTTTCTTGTCCTGCGGCGTGTACAGGTAAACCTGCTTGCCGTCAGAGAGGAACAGCTTGCCCGGCGGATTCTGGTAGTCCCAGCGCATCCGCCCCGGTTTGCGCAGGGTCAGCCTGCCGGACTCGCTTGGCCGCTGCCGCCCGCCCACGCTATATGACTCATTAAAAGAGACTTGCAGAGATTTTGCGCTGTTGTACCGCTGTTCGATGCCCTTCAGCAGACGCGCCAAGTCGGCGTCGTTGGCCGGAAGGGCCGGCGCCGCGCACAAAAGGATCAGGATTCCGCCTGAGACAATTCGCCCCACATAGATTATTGACGGCCTTTCGGCCCGATCCGTGCAATAGAAAACCGGGAGAGGCCGCTTCCCAGCCTCTCCCGG
>JAJYKC010000477.1 GCA_021788955.1 Acidobacteriota bacterium | reverse complement strand
CCGGGTTGTGCAGCATGGCGTCTCAATGTACTTCGGATCGTCCGGACCATTGAACCGCGAGCATCTCCGGCGGCTGAAAGCGCTGGTTCGACGAACCAAGACGCCCTGGCTCACGGATCACCTGTGTTGGGGTAGCGTCGATGGCCGTTACACGCACGACCTGCTCCCCATGCCATACACATTTGAGGCGGCCAGGCTGACGGCGAAGAAAATCCGCCAGGCGGAGGATTTCCTTGAGGTCCGGATTGCGGTCGAGAACGTGAGCAGCTACGCGGAATTCCACGCGTCGGAGATGACGGAGTGGGAATTCCTGAACGAAGTGGTGGAGCGTGCGGGATGCGGGATTCTGCTTGACGTCAACAATATCTATGTTTCGTCGCGCAATCATGACTTCAACCCGCGCGACTATGTGGAAGCGGTGGACCCGGCTCGGGTGATGCAGATTCACATCGCCGGCCATTCCAGGTTCGAGAAGTACGTTCTCGATACCCATGATCATCCTGTGATCGAACCGGTGTGGAGTCTTTACAAGCGAGCCATCGAGCGCTGCGGGCCGACTCCGACGTTACTCGAGTGGGATGACCACATCCCGTCCTTTGACGAAGTCCATGCCGAGGCATTGAAGGCCGCGCAGTATATTCCCGAGACCGCGGGGGTGCGCGCATGAAGCTAGTCGAAACACAACGCAGAATGGCGGCGGCGCTGATGGCGCCGCTCACCTCGGAGGATCGGATCGCGAGCCGGGCGCCAAGCGGCTTAACGATGGAGAAGGAGGCGGCGGCTTTCATCAAACCGAATGGCCGACTGTCTTCGCTGGAGCGGCTGGAAATCTACAGCCGCAGCTACTGGTTCCGGATTCTCAGTTCGTTCCGCGACGACTTTCCGGGTTTAGCCACGATACTCGGGGCACGGGCCTTTGAAAGGCTGGCTCGGGCGTATCTGGCCGACTGTCCCTCGCGGTCCTTTACCCTGCGCGATCTTGGCAGCCAACTGGAAGGATGGCTTGCGCAACATCCAGGGTTCGCGGGTGGCGACCCGGAATTGGCTCGGGACATGGTCCGCCTCGAATGGGCGCACATTGTCGCTTTTGATGGTCCCGCGGAGAAGGTGCTTGGACCGGAAGATTTGCTGGAACTAAAACCTGGGCTTCGCCTCGGGCTTCAGCCTTACATCAGTCTCCTGGAGCTTGATTACCCGGTCGACGAATTCCGCGTGAGGACAAACCCCGGACGGGAGGATTTGAATGCGACCAGCAATGTGCCTGCTGAGCGAACGAGGCGCGGAACGCCGCGGGCCGTCAGGCCACCGCGAGAACACGTATTCGTGGCGGTACACCGGCTGGATCTCAGCGTCTACTATCGCCGGCTGACCCGCGAACAGTTCCGGTTGCTGTGCGAGCTTCGCGCCGGCCGTTCGATTGCTGCCGCGATCGAGAGTTCTTTTGAGGGTAGTTCGGTTGCCGCCGCCGCGGTCCCGGAACTACTCAAGACCTGGTTTTCAACTTGGGCAGAGTTCGGCTGGCTTACGCGCGGGCGTAGGGCGAAGAGAGGATCTCACTGATGAAATCGACGTTTGAAAGCTGCTACGGTATGCTGAATCGCGCCGGGGAAGGCTTGCAGTCACCCCTTCTGCTTCTCGTCCGGCTCTATTGGGGTTGGCAGTTCATCCAGACGGGCTGGGGCAAGATCAACAACATTCCCAAGGTCACGGGTTTCTTCACCGATCTGGGTATCCCCTTCCCGGGGCTAAATGCGCATTTCATCGCCGGCCTGGAGCTCATCGGCGGGATCCTGTTGGTCTTCGGCCTTGGCTCGCGCCTCATCGCCGTTCCGCTCGTGATCGACATGTTGGTGGCGTACATCACAGCCGACCGTGACGCGCTCTTCTCGGTGATTTCGGACCCGGACAAGTTCACCGGGGCTTCGCCGTA
The DNA here is from genome assembly GCA_021788955.1 of Acidobacteriota bacterium. The sequence goes on along the minus strand of JAJYKC010000477.1, from coordinate 1,327 downwards.
CACTTTTCTGTTCGCGTCTCTGATCGTCCTGGCCTTCGGCCCAGGCAAGTTCGCCGTGGATACCTGGATCGCCTGGCGGCGGAGGTCCGTTGCTCGAAGCCCGGTGGATGCCGCGTTCCCGTCTGGCGTTCCGGGGCCATCAAGCGGAGCCCGCGAGAGGTGCTAGACCCACGATCTATGGAGCTCGAATCTTACGTGTTGCATGCAGATGGGCGCCATCAAGCGTAAGGGAGTTGAGGGAAGGCTGGGTACGACATGGCAATTGAAGTCGAGATTCTTTACTTCGAAGGATGTCCGAATCGTCTGGTGGCCGTCGAGCGCACGCGGGAGGTTCTGCGCTTAGCGGCAGTGGAGGCCGTTGTCTTAGAGGTGTGCGTTTCGGATCCGGCGCAAGCGAGGCGGCTCAGGTTCCTCGGGTCCCCAAGCATTCGTGTAAACGGCGTCGACGTGGAGCCGGGCGCGCGGTCGAGTCACGACTATGGGCTGGTTTGCCGGACTTATGTAGCCGGGAGGCGTAGAGAGGGAGCTCCAACGCTGGAGATGATCCATGACGCCATTCTCCGGGCGTGCGCTGAGGAGCGGTGGAAGTATCCCGGTTAACTTCTCTGCCACAGCACGGCGGACCCCTGCCACGCAGCTCCAAGCGCCGCGCGGCGTTCCCCTTGCGCTTCGACAGGAAAGGCGTTATTGTGTTGTAGAAGCGAAAGGGGAGTGGAGTGACGGACCGGATCGATTTGCCGCAGGGGACTTTGGATTTGCTGATTTTGCGGACGCTGGCGGGCGGGGCGCAGCATGGGTGGGCGATTTCCGAGCGGGTGCAGCAGGTTTCGGATGAAGTTTTGAGCATTCAGCAGGGATCGTTGTATCCGGCTTTGCACCGGCTGGAGCGGCGCGGGTGGATTAAGGCGCGTTGGGGAACGTCGGAGAACAACCGGCGGGCTAAGTATTACGAGCTTACTCGCAAGGGACGGAAGCAACTGGAGACCGAGACGGAAACGTGGCGTAAGTTGGCGGCGGCGGTAGCTCAGGTGCTTGAGGGGGCGTGAGGCGGTTATGTGGGAGGATCTGCGATTTCGGGTGCGGGCGCTGTTTTGGCGGCGGCAGGTGGAGGACGAATTAGACGATGAGATCCGGTTCCACTTCGAGCGGGAGGTGGAGAAGTATGTGCGGTCCGGGATGAGCGAGGGGGAGGCGAGGAGGAGAGCGCGGGTGGTGTTTGGCGGACGGGAGCAGGTGAAGGAAGAGTGCCGCGAGGCCCGGGGCATCGGTTGGCTGGAAGTGACGGTGGGGGACGCGAAGTACGCATTGCGTCAGCTTTGGGCGAATC
>JAJYKC010000476.1 GCA_021788955.1 Acidobacteriota bacterium | reverse complement strand
GTTTCCTTGTTGAAGTCGTCGGCTTTCAGCGGATTGGCGAAGAAGCCGGCGAGGAGGCCGAGTGAAACGACGGTAAGGACACGAATCGATTTCATAGTAATTACTCCTTGTAAATCGCCTGAACGGGTGTGCCGGAGACGGCGGCCGGTCAGGGCTTATCGGATTTGCCGGATCGTTGTTTCCGATCCCGGCGCTTACACTTGTAGAGACGGCGGGCCGGGATAGACGGGTTACGAAGTTTCGCCCGTAAATTCGCGTAAGGCTATTAGCATGATGGTTTTAGCCGCGAGAGGATTGGAGGAAAGCGGGGACAAGACTTCGGTGTGTGCGTTGCCCATTCCGAGGCGAGCGCCGCATAACTATACAGATAACCTGTACAGAGTGGCTGTATATCTGCTATGCTCCTCTTGTGAACGATTTCACGCCGCGGCGCAATTCCGAACTTGCTTCTGGGCTGGCGTCGGGGATCCGTGTTCTCACCGGCCGGCTCAAGCGGCGTTTGCACGAGCACGGGGCAAAGCACGATCTCACGCCGTCGCAGGTTTCCGTTGTTCTGCGGTTGGAGAAGGATGGTTCGGCCGCGGTCTCGACGCTGGCGCGTGCGGAAGGCATGCGCCCGCAGTCTATGAGCGCGGTGGTTGCACCATTGCTGGAGGCCGGGTTGGTCCGGGGCGCCCCCGATCCGAAGGACGGACGTCAGACGCTGATGTCTCTCACGCCCAAGTGTCTGAAGTGGCTCCGGACCGGCAGGGCCGCGAAACAGGACTGGTTGACGGCGACGATTTCGCGGAAGCTTTCCGCTCGCGAGCAGGAGAAGCTTCGTACAGCGCTCAGGCTGCTGGCACGGCTTGTCGAGGAATGATCCGCGTACCGCGCAGGAGATCGTTGCCAGGCTACAGAACAGGGGTGACGAGATATGAACTGGATTGATCTTGTGGCGTATTTTTTCGGAGGGATTTTTGCCGCCAACGCCGTCCCCCACTACGTTGCCGGCGTGATGGGACGTCCTTTTCAAAGTCCGTTTGCAAAACCGCCTGGCAAGGGACTCTCCTCTTCGCGGGTCAACGTTCTCTGGGGCCTTTTCAACGCGGTTGTTGCGTATCTGCTCGTCATGCACGCCGGAGCCTTCGATCCGCGGACGGCGAGCCATGTGCTTGCGTTCGGTTTGGGCGTGCTGCTCATGAGCCTGACTTCGGCGCATCAGTTCGGGCAGTTCCACGGGGGCCGCGAGCCGCGCCCGTGAAGAGCCCGATGGTGAGCACGTTCCGTTCCCTGAGGAGCTTTAACTTCCGCTTATGGACGGCTGGGGCGCTGATTTCCAATACCGGCACCTGGATGCAGCGCGTCGCTCAGGACTGGCTGGTGCTGACGCAATTGACACACGAAGATGCGTCGGCGCTGGGTATTGCGGTGGGGCTGCAGTTTGCCCCGCAACTGCTTCTGCTGCCCTGGACGGGACTGGCGGCGGACCGGTTGAATCAGCGCAAGCTGCTGATGTTCACCCAGGCAACCATGGGCGTACTTGCGCTCGCTTTGGGAGTTCTCACGCTCGAAGGTATTATCCGGCTCTGGCACGTGTATCTATTCGCATTTCTGTCCGGCTCGGCTGCCGCTCTGGACGCTCCCGTACGGCAGACGTTCGTAGCGGAGATGGTCGGGGACAGCGACCTGGCGAACGCGGTGGCGCTGAACTCCACGTCCTTCAACGCGGCCCAGTTGATCGGTCCCGCGGTTGCCGGTTTACTTATTGCGAGGGTCGGGATCGGCTGGGCCTTCGTTCTCAATGGGCTTTCGTTCGGAGCCGTACTCGTTTCGATGTTGCTTTTCCGCCTTGCGGAGCTTCGCCCAAGCGCGCGTGCGGACAGCACTACCTCCGGATTTCTGGAAGGGCTTCGGTATGTTTGGAGACGTCCCGACCTCAGAGCGATTCTGGCCATGCTGTTCCTGATCGGCACGTTCGGTCTGAACTTCCCGATCTTCATCGCCACGATGGCCGTGAACGTCTTTCATGTGGACGCACGCGGCTTCGGGCTGCTCTCCTCCCTCATGGCTGTGGGCACTCTGGGTGGCGCCTTGTTTGCGGCCTCGCAGAACAAACCGGGGATGGGGGTTCTGACACTCGGCGCCGCGGTCTTCGGACTGGGCTGTACGGTGGCGGCGTTTGCGCCCGGCTATTGGTCGTTCGCGGCTGCTCTGCTGGTGATCGGCGCGGCTGCTCTGACGTTTACCAACGGGACGAACAGCATCATGCAACTGTCGACGGAACCGGCGATGCGGGGGCGGGTGATGGCTCTGCGCGTTGGCATCGCACTTGGAGGAGCTCCGATCGGGGCTCCCACGGTAGGCTGGGTGGCCAACCATTTCGGACCGCGCCTGGCGCTCGGCATCGGCGCCGCGGCGGGCATCGCGGCCGCTATGGCCGCCGTCGCTGTTCTGAGCCGCCGCGAAGAACTTTTGCCCGCTTAGCGAGGCGCGGAATTGGCGTGGCGGGCGGGAGCGAGGAGCGAGGGCTGGGAGGAGGAGGAAAAGAAACGCGCCGCGTGTTGCGGCTGGACCCGGGGGGGAAGAGGGTTGCAGCCGGAGCACGCGGCGCGTGGGGCGTGGGGTCAGAGCAGGGCGATTACTTCATGCCGCCGACGGTGCCCGTCGAGGTAGAAGTGGGATTCTTGGCGACGACAGCCGATGGCGTATTGTAGTCGCGGAATTGAATACCGGCGCTTTCACCGGCGAAATACCAGGTTTTTAGCGCGGCTACCTGACCGGGCCGGGAGGGATAGAAGGTCCATCCGGACTTGCCGCGCGGGTTGACGCGGAGGGCGGAGTTGCCGAAGACGGTGGCGACGAGGTGGTAGTCACTGGCCTCGCGGATGTAGACGACGTTCTGGGCGGTTTGGGTCTGCGCCAGTTGGAAATCATATTTGCCGGGCGCGAGCACGACGTTGCCGACCTGCATGGGGTTGTCGATCGTTACGATGGTTTCCTTGTTGAAGTCGTCGGCTTTCAGGGGATTGGCCAGGAACCCGGTGAGGAGACCGAGTGAAACGACGGTAAGGACACGAATCGATTTCATAGTAATTACTCCTTGTAATTCGCCTGAACGGGTGTGCCGGAGACGGCGGCCGGTCAGGGCTTATCGAACTTGCCGGATCGTTGTTTCCGATCTCGGCGCTTTCACTTGGTAAGACGGCTGCCGGGGGTGGAAGCGTTACGACTTTTTGCCCGTAAAGTTACGTAATGCTATGAATGCGATGGTCTTATC
>JAJYKC010000475.1 GCA_021788955.1 Acidobacteriota bacterium | reverse complement strand
AGGGGTGGCCGAGGACCGCCGCGAAGACGCGCTGGGGGTTGTGCGGGTCGATCAGAAGCGCGGCGATCTGCTGGCCGTCGCGGAGGCCGAGATGGCGCCAGGTTGCGCCGCCGTCAACGGATTTGTAGATGCCGTCGCCGACCGAGAGGTCGGGGCGCTGGAGTCCTTCGCCGCTGCCGGCGTAAATGATGCGCGGGTTGGACGGAGCGATGGCGAGGGTGCCGATGGATTGAGTCGGCTGGGAGTCGAACAGAGGCTGCCAGGTGCGGCCCGCGTCGCCGGTTTTCCAGACTCCCCCGTTGTTGGCCCCGATGTAGAAGACGTTGGGTTGGGAGGGAATGCCCGCCGCTCCGACGGTGCGCCCGCCTCGGAACGGGCCGATGGAACGCCAGCGGAGGGCGTCGAAGACGCGCGGCTGGGCGGAAACGGTTCCGGCGGCGAGGGCGGCCAACAGAAGGAGTCGTAGTTGCATGAGTCCAGTGCTAGTAGCGGTACTCGGCCGGTTTGATTCCTTTGCAGCGAAGGTAGACGACACACTGGGCGCGGTGGTGAGTGGTGTGGTCCATCGCGAAGTAGATCATTCCGATTCCGGTCATGGTGCCGTCGGGCGTCTTGTACGATTTGCTGAGCTGCGCGGGCGTGGCGTGTTCGATGGCGGAGATCGAGTAGTCGAAAGACTTGGTGAGCAGAGCCATGACGGTGGCCTTGTCGTAGGAGGCGAGCTTATCAATCGGAGATTTGCCGCCGGAGAGGAGCGAGAGGAAGTGGGCGTTGGCTTGGGCGAGGTGCGCCATCTGCTCGCCGAAACTCATTTCCTCAGGGTTTGGTTTGAAATTGTAATCCTCGGCGGGCATCTGATTGGCGATGTCGAGGGTGTACTGTTTCGAGGTCTTCCAATGGTTGGCCAGCGCCTGGGTTTCGCTCGAGGCGATAACCGTCGGCGCGGCGAGCAGAAAGGCAAGGGCGGCTGGGATCAACAGCCTGGCGGGGGAAGTCATGTTTTTCAGGCTAACCGCGGCGGAGCGATTCTGCAATGCACCCCTCAATTTGTTAGCGTGAAATTGACTCTTTCTAGTATATGAACGTTTCTATCATCGGGACCGGCTACGTCGGTCTGACGACAGGTGTGTGTCTTGCTTATCTAGGACATAAGGTAACGTGTCTGGACAATGATGAGCGCAAGATCGGCCTTTTGCGCGATGGCAAGACACCGATTTACGAGCCGTATCTGACCGATTTGATGGCGGATGCTTCGCCGAACCTGCGATTCACGACCGACCCCGCCGAGGCGATCGCCGGCGCGGAAGTGGTGTTTATCGCCGTGGGCACGCCGCCGACACCGAGTGGGGCGCCGGACCTGCGTTACCTGCAAAGCGCGGCGGAGAGCGTCGGGAAATATTTCAGCGGCAACTACACGGTGGTGGTCAATAAGTCGACGGTCCCGATCGGCAGCGGGAACTGGGTGGGGACGATCGTACGCGAGTCGTACTCCAAGCACCACGGCCAGAAGGCGGACCATCAGTTTTCCGTCGCCTCGAATCCGGAGTTCCTCCGCGAAGGAAGGGCGCTGCTGGACAGTTTATATCCGGACCGGGTCGTGATCGGCTCCGACGACGCGCGTACGCTCGAGGTGTTGTATAAGTTGTACCGACCATTGCTCGACCAGACCTTCGCGGCGCCGCCGTATTTGCCGCGTCCGGAGGCGATGGGCGCCGTGCCGCTGGTTTCAACCGACCTGGCTTCGGCGGAGTTGATCAAGTATGCGGCGAACGCGTTTCTGGCGCTGAAGATCAGCTACATCAACGAAATCGGCCAGTTGGCGGAACGCGTCGGGGCCGACATCCGGCAGGTGGCGCGCGGCATTGGGCTCGACCAGCGAATCGGGAACCGATTCCTGCAGCCGGGAATCGGCTGGGGCGGGTCGTGTTTCGGGAAGGACACGGCAGCGCTTGTGGCGACGGCGTCGGAGTACGCGATCGGGATGCAGATTGTGCAGGCGGCGCGGACGATGAACGCTCGGCAGCGGGACGTGGTGGTGGATAAGCTGCTTGCCGAGTTGAAGATTCTGAAGGGCCGGACCATCGGGATCCTGGGCCTTGCCTTCAAGCCAAACACCGACGATCTGCGGGAGGCGCCGGCGCTGGACATCGCGCGCAACCTGATTGAACGTGGTTGCCGGGTGAAGGCACATGATCCGGTGGCGATGCCGAATTTCGAGCGCGAGCATGCCGGGCTTGGCGTGACCTGCTGCGCATCGGCGCTGGAGGTAGCCGAGGGCGCCGATGCGGTGGTGCTTACCACGGAGTGGCAGGAGTACCGGGAACTGGACTGGAACGTGATCGGCGAGAAGATGCGGTCGCGGATTCTGCTCGACGGACGGTATGCGCTCGACCGGGCGCGTGTCGCGGCGGCGGGCTTCAAGTACATTTCCATTGCCGGTTGAGACGCATCGGCTACGAGTTCTGTACCTGGCCGCGCACGGCGGCTTCGCCGGACAAGCAGTTCCACTCGGTGGGGGTGCGGCGGTTTGCGAGCGCCTCCTCGCCGAGTGGGCGCGCACCAATCCGTTTGAGTTCGAACTTATCGGCCCGGCGATCCTCGGAGAACGTGCGCCCAGTTCGCGCGATCTCGTAAGGAGCAGCGAGCGGGAATACGCGCGGTTTTGTTTTGCGTTTTCTGAAGCGGCGACCGAAGAAGTCATGCGGCACGACCCGGCACGGACCGCCGTGCTGGTGAACGACGTAAGCGAAGGGCCGGACTTCGCCCGGTTGGCTGCTGCGGGCTTCCGCATCGTGACGATTTATCACGTGGATGTCGTCGCGTATGTGGCGGCGATTTATGGGCGAGGGCTGGTTGCGCCTTCGACGCTCGTTCGCTGGCATGAGCGAGTGCGCCGGTCGCCGCTGATTCCCCGCATGGCCAAGTTGGTTTTCGATCAGCAGGCCAATAGCCTGCGGTATTCTCAGGCCGCGGTGGTCCCATCCGAGAGTATGCGCGAGTTGATGCTCACCTGTTATCCGGACGTGCCGGCGGAGCGGATTCATGTGGTGGGCTGGGGGAACGCGGGAGAGCCACCGCAGGAAGACTTGCTTCGGCAGGAGACAGCCCGTCTGCGGACCGAGTATGGCGTACCCGAAGATGCGCTGGTGCTGGTTACGTTGAGCAGGATTTCGCCGGAGAAGGGCCAGGACCTCCTGATCGAGGCCCTGCAGGAGTGGGAGCGGCGGGGCGACCTGCCTGAACGTCCGTTGTGGCTTTTCCTTTGCGGCGAGGCGG